>JBAYRB010000166.1:0-6133 GCA_041676905.1 Spirosomataceae bacterium | reverse complement strand
AGGGAAAAAGAATAAAATTTACGAAGAGCAGCAAAAAACGTGGATTTCGATCGATGAAGCGGAAGAACGCTTGCATCTTTTGGAAGACACAAATGAAATGTTGATCGTCAGTGATAAGACTGGATGGAAACAAATCTACCGATATAGTATAGATGGAACTTTTAAAAATGCTGTAACTAATGGTGAGTTTACAGTCACCGATGTTTACGGTGTCGACCCTAAGTCAAAAACGGTTTATTTCCAGGCAAGAGGTCTGGAAAACAGTGCACGTTTCGACGTTTACAAAGTAGGACTGGACGGTAAAAACTTGAAGCGAATCACCTTTGGGAATTTCAGTCATCGCCATATTAACCCCTCTCCCGAATTAAATTATTTTGTCACAACCTATTCCAATATTGATACGCCATTTAGTGTTGCGCTCATCGATAATGACGGAAAGATGGTGAAAGAACTCGGCTCAATGAAAGGGAAGGATTTCGATCGATATGCCCGAGCCAAAACCGAAATAATTCGGGTAAAAAGCGAAGATGGTTTATTTGATTTACCTTTAGCCGTCACTTATCCAACCGGGTATCAACCCGGAAAACGATACCCCGTGCTGATTAGTATCTATGGTGGACCCGATGCAGGAACGGTCTTCGACCAATGGAATTGGAATCCGTCCCGCGAATGGTATGCTATGGAAGGTTTAGTCCAAGTATCGTTCGACCACCGCGCCAGTGGGCATTTTGGTAAAAAGGGCCTGAACTATTTGCACCGAAATTTAGGCGACTGGGAAATCAGAGATTATAGCACCATGGCCAAATACCTTATCAACCAGGGTATAGCAGATCCTGAGCGTATCGCAATTACCGGTTTTAGCTATGGGGGGTATATTACTTGCCTGGCTCTAACCAAAGGAGCTGACATCTTTACCCACGGTATGGCGGGGGGAAGCGTAACCGACTGGAAATATTATGACACCGCTTATACGGAGCGCTTTATGGATACGCCCCAGGAAAATCCTCAAGGCTATAAATCCAGCAGTGTACTTACTTATGTTGATCGATATAAAGGATTTCTACAGATTGTCCATGGCGCAATGGATGATAATGTCCATATGCAAAATAGCATCCAACTCATAAATGACCTGCAGGAAGCTAAAAAGGAATTCGAAGTAATGATCTACCCTGAAAGCCGGCACGGTATCGTCGGAAATAAGGGTTTACATTACCAAAACCTTAAAAATAGATTCATTTACAAACATCTATTACGAAAAGAAATGCCTGAATCATTGCTTAAGTAATTTTCTTGAAATAGCTTATAAAAGGGCTTGGCGATCTAAATTAGCAAGCCCTTTTCCATTTCCAACGACGGTTACAAGCCCAAAGCCACCGGTAAAATGATTTGGAAAAATGAATTTATCAATCTGTTACATGGTAGAGTGACCTTTTACTAATCGACACGTCTATTTATAAAGAGCATCGAATTTCTTAGCCTAGAAAAAAAAGGTACCCCTATTTAAAACTATCACACACTAACCCCGAAGGCTGTTTCAAATATAGATTCTGAGACAGCCTCTTTTTTAAAAACCCTTGAATCCTGCTAATTTCATTCAGTGCTAAAACTTACCTAAACTACTTGGCAAGGTATCGCATTGCATGAATCAGTTGATCTAATAAACCAGGCGTTACCGATCGAACTGCCCCTAATTCCCGGTTAAAAAATGTATCTTTGCCGCATCCATGATGAAGCAATACTTATTTAAAATCACTGATAAAATCCCGAGACCTGGGGATAGTTATACGTTTGTTTTAAAACCTGTCGACGGGGATCCTCCAAAATACAAAGCAGGTCAATTTCTCATCTTATCCTTTCAATTTGGGGAAAGGGAAGTTCGTAGGTCCTATTCACTTAGCAGTTCTCCCCATGCAGGTGAACCCTTACATATCACCGTCAAGCGAATTGAAAACGGAGAAATATCCCGACTACTTCACGATCGTTACGAACCGGGCGATCTTCTAACCGCCTATGAGCCCCAGGGGCTCTTCACCTATGACCCTGAACGAACGAGGAAACGGGTCGTCTTTTTATTTGCGGCTGGCATAGGTATTACCCCTCTATTTTCCATCCTGAAGACAGCCCTAGTTGCAGAGGAGTCGTCGAAGGTAATCCTTATCTTCAGCAATCGGTCACCGGAAACTGCCCCCTTTATCGAAGAAATTAAAGTGTGGGAAGCAAGATATCCCGAACGACTAAAGGTAATATGGCTGTTTAGCAATCACAAAAATTTGATGTATGCCCGACTGAACCGGTTTATTTTAGAAGAGTACGTACGGACCTACATTTCCTACGCACCCAACGACGCATTGTTTTACAGTTGCGGACCTGTCGTGTACATGGACCTCTGTCGTATCACACTTCTAGGAATGGGATTTTCACCCGAACAAATCAAGCGCGAAACCTTTCTCCCGCCCGAAAATGAAGAGGACGACGATGACGAGACCATCAAAATAGTAGATACAAATTCGTACACGGTCCGCATATGGTTTGACGGTAAGGTACACAATTTATTAGTGCCCTACCATCATAGTATTTTAGATGAAGCCTTGGAGAAAGGGATACAATTACCCTATAGTTGCCGTTCGGGCATGTGCAGTACCTGTGCAGCCAGATGTACTTCCGGTACCGTCAAAATGACCTACAATGAAGTATTAACTGAAGATGAAGTAGAGGCCGGCAGGGTACTTGTCTGTACGGCACATCCGACAGAAAACAACACCCAAATCGAATACGACTGAGACAAGGGGGACATTGGTAAAATACTTGACTCCCTTTGCTTTGAACGAATGTTAGGCCATATTTAAAGCCGACTTAATACATTACGAATTTCGTCAAAGTGGAGTAACCCTCTAGATTAATTTTCAGAATATAGAGACCTGGTGGTAATTGGAGCGATTGAAGTGGAATGTCATTGATTCCGACCTGAATTTCATCCAAGCCGCTTGCTAATCGCACGCCTGCTGTGTTAAATACTTCAAATTCAAAACTCCCGCTCTTAATACTTTCTAAACGGAGTGTGGGTGTTTTACGAACGGAGGGATTAGGATATACATAAGCGAGAATCCCTTGATCTTCGTTCATCAGAGAAATGACTCCCGTGATATCCAGCACGGTTCCGTTGATTTGAACCAACTTCACACGATAATGATTAAACCCGAGTAAGGGGTGATCATCCCTCCAATTGTATGTCGTCATGCCTTCCGTAGCATCCACTGTTTCGATCACTTCTGCCTCTTTACCAGTTCCGAAGCGTTCGATTTCAAAATAACTTCCCTCATCGACCCCCGTAATTTCCCATTGAAGGTGGTTGGCTCCCTCAGTGTATTGACCCGAAAAACTCGTAAAGCGATCCGGCAGGTAGCCCATACTTTCTAGGAGCCATTTACCTGCTACCTGCAAGTCGAGCCAATATTTCTCTTCTACCTGATCTTCCGGGTCATATAGTCGTATATCCACCCCATGAACCGGTGCATTTTCATGCGTGGCGTTATCGATATTCTGCAAACCGAATCTTCCATCTCGACTGATCAAGACATATTGCCCATTGGCGGCCTCACTGATACGCCACTGTTGCTGTGGATTGGTTTCGTCTATATCACTTAGGTAGACCGGACTACCCGGTGCATTATTCCACGTTAAAGCTTGGTGAGTTGCACGGTTAATCAGGAGATGATAGCCATTGGGCAAATGGTTAATTTGCCAAAAAAACTCATTGGATTCCTGGAAATCCCGTTGTGTGACCTGGTCGTCATGGAGGGATAACGCCTTATTACTATGCAAGTTAACGATTCTATAGCGATACTCTGTTGGTAGTCCATTCAGTTCTTTATCCAGCCATTCCAATCGGTCGACGATATATTCTCGGAGATAGTCCAAATGTTCCTCATAAGTTCCTTGGTATTTAACCTCCATATATACTTGCGTATTGAGAACTGGCCAACGCTGGTAATTTTGTTGTTGAGAACCTGAACTGTTGAGGATTTGAGCATATTCCTCAAGTCTACCTAAAATATACTCCTTTAACCCTGATTCCTTTAATTCATTCCAGCGGTTTCTGACCAGCGTCATGAAGTGATCGTCCTGCCGTAAACGTAGAATCCATTTTCGAAATGTAGCGTCATGGCCTATGTCCGACATCAGTCGATAGCGGGCATCTTTCACGCGAATGTCATTGTCGAATGCAATATCGAAATCCCAATGGGGCCCTAGAAAAAAACGATCATCGGAACGTCGTTTATGGATATAAACACTCCAAAAACTATCCGAATTTCCTACAATTTCGCAAGTAAGATACCAGTTGATTAGTGAATTTTGATCCACCTTTTCCAGATAACCTCCGGGCTTATCGGCTGGAATGTCCGAAAACAGTCGATCTTCAAAACTATTGATGTGATCCTCGATTACCTTAAATTTCGGATCATCATACGATTCTACGTCCGGGTATTTAATCGTACCAATCAGCCCTTGATGGGTAGTAATATAAGGTGGCTCCTCCCACGCAAACCCATCCAATTCGACTAAATACGCGCCTGGTACATCCTCATCTATGCCCTCTTCGATATCGACACGGTTTTCCCTCACTTCCATGTGATCGGTCAACAGATATGCCCCTAAAAATTCGCCATTGAGGACAACATCAACGAAGCGAAATGGGCTTGCATAGGGCATTCCTAGATGGCGCGAAAGGTCCAATCCTAATGCATTACGTAGTAAGGTTTTATCGGCATGATTGGCTAGCAACACCCAGTTTCGAGCCGAAGCCGGCATCCCTAACAAACTTCCTGCTACGTTTAAATTAATACGATACGGCTTCTTTTCCATACGCCAGGTAGAATTCCCACGCCCCCGTATGCGTATGTCACCTGTATATAGGTCATCTGAATTCTGTTGTATTATTCGCAGCGAACCATTTACGTAATCATCTTTACTGACGATAGGAACCCCTCCCGTATTGATACAAAAAGTGGGAAGGGAACTGCGTGGTTCGCAATCCTGAGCAAAAACGGTGTTGCCCAAACAGAGCAAACACCCTAACCATAATATGGCGTAATCTTTCATAAAAGTACCTGTATAGAGTAGGAACGAAACGCTGGCATAACGATTGGTATCAACCTAAGTAAGTTAGATACAAAGTTACATTTCTCCTAATAAATTGAGGTGTTTTTAGTACGCTTGTGTCGCCCAATTTTTAATGTTCCCATGCGTTAAACACGATTGTCGAGTTCCTCCTTCAGCTGTTTCTAGGGAGGTTGGTTTCAAAAGCTTCGCCCATCCCTTTTCCTTCGCTGGAGTGACTCCTTGTCCTTCCTATCCTCGGCGAAAATGTGAAATATCACCTAATTTCAAAAATATTAATGCAAGGCACGCAAATCAGCTAAAAATGAATGGTAGGCACTTCGAAATAAAAAGTTATCTTTGAAATTAATCAATCATCCGGTAAGAGACATACATCAACCTCTTTACGCCCGTAGGCCGTGCGATTGGGGCTACACCCTAAGTCGATCAAATGATTAAAGCATTCGAGCTGCTAACTCCGAGTTTGACATGAAGAGCTAATCCATTTTCAGTCGTTAAATTACTCGGAATTCACATTTACTTTTGGATTTTCCATTAGGAGAGATCAACCCCTGGCAGGCTACTCCTTCGGGCATAATGAATAGAGGAGTCCCAGTAAATGGCTGAAAATCGTTAGGGTAGTTAAAAAACGAGATCGGCATTTATGCGAATACTATTTAAAACTTACAGCGACGGTAAACGATGGATAGATGAAGGGAGGCTTATCGCTCGGGGGGTTCTGAACGATATTTTTTAATTTAATAACGCTTATATTGCGCTTTATACTAATTTTGAAAGAATAAAAAACGGCAGGTTCAGTGAGCCGATGTAATCAGGAATAGGATAGAGTGAGCGAATAGACGTCTCACAAAACGCTTTAAACTCCTGAATTATAGACTAGTTAACACATTTGTACATTTTCGTAAAATATGGCTGAAGTTATTAGAATGCCCAAAATGAGCGACACCATGGAAGAAGGTGTCATTGTTGAATGGCATAAAAAAGTAGGTGACACAATTAAATCTGGTGACATTCT
>JBAYRB010000165.1:0-6150 GCA_041676905.1 Spirosomataceae bacterium | reverse complement strand
GGAGCTTCGGCATACGGAATGGCGAAAGCAGCCATCACCCAATTTACACGCTCCTTAGCATTGGAATTAGCCCCCAAAAAAATACTGGCAAACACGATCGCACCCGGTTTTATCGATACACCCATGTCAATCAATGCAAACGGTGAAAACGAACTAGAAACCGAATGGTTTTACGACAATTATATAAAATATGACCACCTACCCCTTAAGCGCGCCGGACAACCTGAAGAAATTGCTGGTGTAGCCTGGTTCCTGGCAGGACCTGATGCTTCATATATGACGGGATCGGTAGTGACTGTAGACGGTGGGCTCACTATTACTTTCTAACCACCGATAAAAATTCTTCCGTTGTCCTACTATAACCATACCTAACTTTTTAATTGACCAAAGCTGAGTACGCCCATCCAAGTTCTAATTATAATAAGCCATCCACATCCCCCTACTGGTCCAACTTCAAAACTGATTGAAAAACGGATTTTTACGCCTATGACTGAACCCTGACTACTCATTAGTTAGGTCATATCAGTACTGTTTCGAGGTAAATGGCTCAGTGATTCGTGACCAGATAAGACATTTCCCCCAATTTTAAGAATCGTACTTACTGTGAAATAGCTGTGTCATGAAAATTATCCGTTATTTACTTGCTATACCTTTCTTATTAACCATTGGATGCAAAAAGAATAATTCCGTAGAACCAATTGGGCAAGAAGGTTACCACGTATCCTACTCCGAACAGACGGTCATCATTGAAGATCCCGGAGCTTTAGTATCCGAAAATGAAGATGATGGAACGGTAATCGTGAAAAAAAGTGCCTTTGAGCAAGAGCCGTTACCAGGACAAACGATTCTGATTTCGGGGGAGGTGATGAAAAAAATTAAATCGGTGTCTTCTACTGGCAATGAGTATCGGTTTGAAACCGAAGATGCTGCACTAACCGATATTATCCGGGAAGGATCCATAGAATGGACGGTCACCCCCCAGTGGGCAGACGCCACATCATTACGGATTGATGGCGACGAGGTCATGAGTACCGAAGGGTTTCATGCCGGGCCGATAGAGCGTTCTTTTCATTCTGGCGGAGTAGAACACCGAATCAGGATTGAACCCCATACCTCACGCGGTGAACTCAACGCCTGTACTTTCAGTTTCGAGATGATCAAAAGGGAAGGTGGTGAGGCAACTTCGCGCTTTTTTGCAAAAGGGGTAGCCCGTCTACCCGAGCAACATACGCAGATTGGTATTTCTAACCACAAACTCAATAGCTTCCGCGCCCAAATGCAGGGCATTACGGTGGACCTTGAAATAGAAATGGCCGCTGCGGGAGGCTATTCCAGCGAGCATAATTTTAAAATTCCCAAAGTAGCTCTCAGCATCCCCCTTAAAGCCATACCTACTCCTGCAGGATTAATTCCACTCCCCATACCGGTATCAATCGATGTGGGTGTGCATTTTGTTTCTCAACTCATGATGTCTGAAAATGCTTCGGCTCAGGCTAAAACCAAGTGTAGTATAAGTGCCGACGGTGGATTTGAATATAAGGGTACCGATGTAGAAGCCAAAGGTAATTTCAGTAAGGCTGACATTCTTGAAGGTACCTTCGATGCAGCTGCTTTTCTAGGCATCCCTGTTGATTTACAATACGGGGTCGCATTTCCTCGCATTTCACTCAATATAGGAAAACAGGAAGTAGCCTACGTCCATACCGCATTTACAGCCGGATCGTCTCTTTACTGGGGACCGGTATGCAAGAGGGGTTATTCTAAAACCGCGATCGAAGGGGGTTATGGCCTCAAAGTACTCGGATTAGAGCTAATCCAAAGTGCGACCAAAACCTTCGTCGAAAGTAAAAAAGAAGCTAAAGGCGAAAACTGCCAGTAAAAGTACTCAGACGCTAGGCAAACAGGCAGGACCTATAGGTTCAAAAGACTTATAGGAAAGGGAAAATTCCTGATGTCCTAGTGCTTCGGAACAAGTGGGTTGTCCCTGGGCAGTCAAGATAATTTTCTGTACGATCTCCTTGCCGACTTCTTCTATTGTCGCCTGGTCATAAAGGATTTTACCAGCATTGATATCCATATCTCCGCGCATTCTTTGGTAAGTCTCTGGGTTTGCACAAATCTTGATGACCGGCGAAATGGCCGATCCTGCAACCGAACCTCTACCGGTTGTAAATAGAATGCAATGGGCTCCCGAGGCAATGAGCTCGTTCATTTCCGCAATATCATTAGGATTGGGAAAACCAAACCTTGGTTCGCCGTCGGGCACAATGTCCATCAAGTATAATCCTTTCCTCCCGGTTCGATCGGCTGGTTTGATCAACCCTACTATCGGAGCGGATCCACTCTTACAATATGCTCCCATAGATTTCTCTTCCAGGGTCGTCAATCCACCCTCGGCATTTCCCGGAGCGAAACTGCCATGCCCCATCACCGAATAATACCGAGCGGCTTTGTGTACGGCAGCTTTAATTTGTTCGCCTAATTCTTCGGTTACCGCACGGGCAGCCATGTGGTCCTCCAGACCGATCATCTCTCCTGTATTTTCAAAAATGGCCGTTGCGCCTCCCTCCACAATGTAGTCAAAAGCTTTTCCAGCCGCGGGATTTGCCGTTAAGCCACTGGTAGCATCACTTCCACCCGACACTACGCCTACAATAAGATCCTCAAAGGGAAGCACTGCCCTAGACGTTCCTTTTAAATGTTCTAAGGCTTCTGATACAAAGGTCTTACCCTCTTGCATCGCATTAGCTGTACCCCCTCGCTCTTGAATTCCAACCAAATGAACTGGCCTGCCACTACTGCGAATATTTTCTAATAAACGATTTCGATTAAAACTTTCACAACCTAAAGATACCAATAACACTGCCCCGACATTGGGATGTGTGCAAAGGGCATTCATCATCTTATCGGCATAGGCATTAGGATAACAGCCGCTAAACCCAATTACATGTACGGGATCTTCTGGGAAAAAATTAGCGATCCGACGAGCGACATGATGAGCACACTCAACCAGATACGCAATAACAATTACATTTCGGATCCCAACCCGACCGTCCTGCCTCTGATAACCAACTATTGGCTCCTTATTTGTTAAATTCATTGTCATGCGTGTAGGTGGGGATATAATCGCTTTGCAGATTATGTAGATGCACGTGATCTCCAGGTAAAATGTCCGTTGTCGCCGAACCAATAGGGATTCCAAATTTGATCACCCTTTCACCTTTGGAAATAGGAATTTCGGCAATTTTATGCCCCAATCCTATTTTTTTACCAAAACGAACCGATTCCCCGTTGATCTGTATGATTTCTCCCTCCGCGATTTCCCTCTTCACCACAAGCACGTTATCGTTTGGGTGAATTTTCATGAGTTTTTCCATTTTCAACCAGTGTCGTTTAACTGGAAAATAGCAAATTTCGTAGGTCTGCCAAAACCGCCTCTTTTACTTCCTCTCCATAGTCAAGCGTGGCCTCTACTGCCGTTTGCGTATACCATTTGTCAGGGTTAAAGCGTTCCATATCGACCCCTTCCGGACAGAGAGCCATCATGAGTGCAGTTTCCAGTTTGCCAGCATGGTCAATCGGATAAGACTGCTGGACTCTTTCACTTAAGAAAGGATGTACCCGAATCCAATTAAAAGGATTGTCCCCTTGCGAATGACTTTCATAGTAGTCCGAAGAGTCGGATTTACCCCACCATCCTTCCCCGCGGGTATTTTCCAAAAATGCGAAGGTTGCTTCACGAGCGGCTAGCTTGAAACTTAAATCGGTGGGCATACCAGCGGTAAAATTCTCACTTTGATGATGAACCAAGACGTGAATATTTCTGAAACCGATCCGCAATAAATTATCAAAAAGTGCTTTCGCGAAGGGATTTAAAATCCGGGGTTCGATATGAACTGAACCGTTGCCTTCCGGAGGTTCCACTGCGTAGCTGGCTGCACCGTAGTAAAAGGGAGGTAGAATAATCAAATCGCCTTCCTTTTCAAGAATTTCCAAGGCTTTAATTATCACCAGTGTATCGACTCCATTGGCCAAATGATCTCCATGATATTCAAGAACACCTAAGGGTAATACGACCGGTGTGTTCTTTTCGATGGCTTCCCGAAGTTGATGTGTGAAAAGTAGTTCGTAACGCATATGAATCAGTTTAAGGGCCAGGCGCTTACCTCTCCCTACTTTATATTTATTCCTTTTTTAATTCTTTCAGGAGCATCGCAGCTGCTTGAACCATTAATTCACCTCCGCCTGGCGCAAGTCGCGAATTGAGCACCTCATAACTTCCCTGTGTAAAAGCTTTTTGTGTGGGTACATAGGCGATATGGGAATTTGTCAATTCCACAATTAAGGTGGTTCTAAAGGGTGAAATTCTTTTTATTGACAGGCCCAACTCAGCAAAAATTTCCCCCGGCAAGCCTACGACCGCGATTTCCTCGCTCAATTTGAAAACTTGAACTTCTACCGGCAGGGTCCAGGGTTCGGTATTGATCGTTGGGGGAATGGCTTCTGTAGCTCGTATTCTTTCTAAAGAACGAATTTTCATCGGTCTTCTCAACTGGAACAATCCCGTTTCGCCATATTTCGCTGGAGCTTGTCGGTCTTTTGCCCACTGAATTTCCTCCTCACTGTAGGCCTGTAAGGGGGCATAGACGAATTCAGCGGAAGCGTCAAGTCGAGGTCTAACCCCTTCCCCTTCTTGGTTTAAGTTTGCCCCTATTTTTTCAGCTAGCCGTCGCCCAATTATCTCCGTCGTGAGCACTACCCCATCTTTTCGTACATCGAGATGGTTGATGTCTCCACTTGCCCCCATCAAAAAGATTGAAACAATATTCCTTCCGAATTTTTCTTCCAAAGCCTTGGCCAGTACCCCCGGGTAATCGGCCGAAAAAGCTGTTCCGCCAAAGGTATCCGAATGGACGGCAAAATTCGACACTACCGCTATCAACGCACCATCGCTTTGCTTTTCGATACGTAAAATGTTCAATTCCGGATCTACCGGTCCTGCTGTTTTGACGATTTCTCGATTTCCTCTACCTGGATTCGTCCTGACTTTCCCGTCCTGCATTATAAATCGCCGGTTGAACGACAAATCGATCAACGTATCCGAGTAGGATCGAATCCTCACCGGTACAGCCGAGTCAAAAGCTGTTGTCAACGCCTGACTAATGCGGTCGGCAAGTAGGGTTGGATACCGATCTTTCGAAATTGCGTCTTCAACAGTACCGTCAAATTTTCGTAAATGGTCATTTAATTCGTAAATATTCGGATGATACGCCGGACCTGTGTGCGTATGGGTGGCGGTGATCAAAATGTTGTCGAAGGGGATACCGGTTTTTTCTGAAACCCTCATCCGAACTTCAGAAGATAAGCTTCTCTCTATCCACAATAAATCACATACAGCAATAGCCCATGCCAAGGCTCCTTGTCGAAAGACGATGGCTTTTACATAGAGAGAGTCGTGTACAGCTGTGCCAAAATTTCGATAATGTGGGTAGCCTACCGAAGGCGTTATATTCAATTGAGCAACACCGGCTTTTAAAACATCCCCCTGGGCTAAACAATTGGAATGGGGGAGAATAAGGATTGAGAAAATGAACAGTATTCTTTTCATAAGTCCTCAAAATTAAGTCACTACCCCTTATTAACCCCCTATTTTATTCCTAATTAATGATATTATTTTTCACTTTTTGACGAAGAGAGTTCTTGTTCCTTTTTGCTACCAAAAGTGTTTTTCCATTGTAATTCGGGGGTAGTACCTCTATCTAGGGCGAGTTTCATCCACACATAATAGACCACGCCTGTAGCCAGCATACCGTTGAAAATGGAAATAAAGAAACTTTGCGTGTAATACCCTGTGATAAATCCGATTAACCACGCCAGGAAGGCGGCAGGGTTTACGAGCATATCGGTTTTTCCACTTACGGAATCGTAGAGATGCCTCTTTTGAGGTAGAAGCCAATAATCTACAATAACGGTGATCGCAATGGGACCGACCAGCCAAGCTAGGAATTGAAGGAAAAAGTTAAATATTTTGTCCGGCCCATACCAGGAGCATACCAAAGCTACGAGGGTCGAAATAATCAAAACCAGCTTGCGAGTCGACTCTTCATTTTTGTATTCGGGAATGGGAGGAGCTGCCATGAGGTTGGCGGC
>JBAYRB010000164.1:0-6157 GCA_041676905.1 Spirosomataceae bacterium | reverse complement strand
TTGTTTCGGATAAGTCATTTTCGGATATCGGTCATTGGTCACGAGAATGCCTATGCCTTCCGCCTTGGAGGTATCGGTTGTAAAATAGTAAAGACCCTCCCGATTAAAAGAAAACGGATTCCCCGTAGTAATCTGAAAGGTACTATCTACCTTTAAAGATCGAGGCGTACTTCTCGGAGAGGTATTCATAGGAGAACTAGCTGGTTCAAAATTGTGATCGTAAAAAGATACAAATACAGGAAGAGAGGTCTGTTTCAGACTTTTTAGGCTCACTAATTCGCCCGTATGCACATAGTTGCGGCTTAACAAATTTTCGGTATTACCTTCAAAAATACCGAGCTGGTCAGAAATACGAAGGTTTGTAAACCGAACCGGAAGGTCATTAAGCGATTTTTTCATCGTACCCGATTCGCTTATTTCACTAAGTACTACACCACTATCTTTATTGGAAGGTTTTTTAATATCAAATTGTACCACGATCCGATCCCCAGAACGCACCGTGTTCGATGCGTCTAAGATGACATTTCCGTAACCTAATCGATCTCGACTTCCGTAGTCACTATAGACCACATAGTTGAGGTTGAATTTCTCGCGGAATTCTTCTACGGATACCGGTTTACGACCTTTATAGATGGAAACAAAGAGATAAACCCGAGTCGATTGCTCATCTTTATCAAGAAATTTCGATTCGATAGCGGGTAAGGAAAAGTCCTCACTACTCGCTGCTGCCACTCTTCCCGATGCGCTCATTTCGCCAGATTTGGCAATTCCCCGAACAGTAGAATCGGTTTTCTTCTTGGAAGAACAGGAGGCAAACCCTACTAAGAAAACAAATGCTATTAGACTCCAGATGTATTTTTTCATTCCATTTAAATACATTTCTCTGTAAAGAACGATCGAAACATGCTTTTTTGCTAAAAATCGGATGAAAATTTCATGTTATTTAAATTACTTCCCTTAATAGCGAGGTGTTGCATGCCCCATGTAACCTTTTCTCAAAATGGTTTGTAACTAATATACGTAAAATATTCGCGGAATTATTCCCTTTTCAACGCTTCCTAAACACTGTGGTTTTTAAAACGCAAGGTCAACGCATGGATGATCAACCAGGTTACTAAGTAGGTAACGCCGCAAATGGAAAATAATACATTATATCCGCCAATCAAATTGTCGGCTAGCTTATAGGTATCCAACAGATAGCCTACTAACATAGGAAATATAATTCCCCCAACGGCGCCCGCCATGCCCGCTAGTCCCGCTACAGAACTAACCGTTTCCTTGGGAAAAAGATCGGCAGCCAGCGTAAATACGTTGGTTGCCCAAGCTTGATGCAACGCAACCGCAATACTCAATAGGGCAACAGCAACCCAAACGTGGTGAACAAATTGAATTCCGATCACCATCAACTCCAAGATGGCAACGGTCAATAATGTGCTTTTACGCGCTTTAAGGGTGGACCAGCCTTTTTTTACCAAGGACGATGATACATAGCCCCCTGCGATGCTTCCCACCGTGGTGGCAAGATAGATAATCATCAAGGGAAGGCTCGGTTTCTTTAAATCCAGTCCATAGGTAGCCGAGAAATAGGAGGGGAGCCAAAATAAAAAAAACCAGTAGATAGGGTCTATAAAAAATTTTCCGAATACGACTGCCCAGGTTTGGGGAATGGTTAATAACCTTTTCCAGGGCAAAGGCTTGTCGGTTTGGAATTCCTCTTGGTCATTTTGAATGTAATTGAGCTCTTCCGCTGTAATGCGCTTTTGACGGGTCGGGATTTCGTAAAAGATCCACCACAATATAAACCATACAAAACCGAGCAAGCCGGTTATCCAGAATACTTCTTTCCAACTATAGTAATTTAGAATTAACGGCGTAATTAACAGCGCACAGACTACCCCGATACTGGCTCCGGCGTTAATGATACCCGTTGCGGTGGCCTTTTCTCGTTTTGGAAACCATTCCGACACCACTTTCATAGCTGCGGGAAAATTCCCGGCTTCACCTACGCCCAAAACGATCCGTACGGTGGCGAACTGTGCTAGATTCCGACTGATCGCATGGGCCATCCCTGCCAAACTCCAAATGATTACGGAAATACTGTAACCCCATTTCGTGCCCAAAAAATCGATTACCCGTCCCATTGTAAGCAGCCCGATAGCGTAGGCAGCACTAAACGCCATCACGATTCTTGAATAATCCGACTCAGACCAATTGAATTCAACTTCCAATATGGGTTTTAATAACCCAATAATTTGTCGATCAACGTAATTGATGGTCGTGGCCGTGAGCACGAGTCCGACGACTATCCAGCGGTAATTTTTAATTTTCATCACGAGGTTAGGAATAGCTCCTACGAAAGTAATTAAATTCTGAGAAGTTTTAGCTGGAAAGCGTTCAGGTAAAGGTTCTTCTCATACAACCTAATGTAGAACATCAACATATCATGGCTAAAAAGGCGAGCTTTCAGGTAAAACCCAAGCTTTTAATTTCAAAAAAGCAACCCGTAACAATACTATATGAAGAAAAAATTGTTTTATTTAGCTTGATCTTACCGGACTAATCTAACCTATTCAAAGCAAGCAACTCAACACTATTAATGATTTAAGGAAATGGGAAATATTAAGAAAAACGATATTAAACAAGAGGTTTTCGACCTTTACGATGCCTATGCTCATAACCGACTTACTCGGTCGGAATTTATGCAGAGACTTTCTGCTTATGCGGTCGGAGGAATTACCGTGTCTTCTTTAATGAGTTTTTTGATGCCCGATTATCAAGGTAGTTTGCAAACCAAACCAGATGATCCACGTCTAACCACACAAATGATCGAATACCCTTCCCCCAAGGGAGGGAAAACCATACGGGCACAACTCTCCATGCCTAAGGGGAATACACAGAAATTGGGAGGAATTGTAGTGGTGCACGAAAATCGAGGTCTAAACCCCCATATAGCTGATGTAGGAAGAAGGGCTGCCTTGGCCGGATTTATCAGTTTATCTCCCGATGCCCTAACCCCCCTAGGGGGGTACCCTGGGAACGACGATGATGGACGAGCTCTCCAGAGTCAAAGAAATCGGGATGAAATGTTGGAAGACTTCATTGCGGGTTTTGAATACTTAAAGGGACATCCGCTTTGTAATGGAAAAGTAGGTGTAGTAGGGTTTTGTTTTGGCGGGTGGATTTCCAACATGATGGCCGTTAGGTTACCCGATTTAGCAGCTGCTGTGCCGTATTATGGAGGGCAGGCTCCAACGGCAGAAGTTCCCCATATCCAAGCCCCGTTACAATTGCATTATGCCGAATTGGATCAACGCGTGAACGAAGGTTGGCCTGCTTATGAACAAGCCCTAAAACAACATCAGAAAAAATACACGATGTATATGTATCCGGCTACGAACCACGGATTCCACAATGACACAACACCAAGATTTGATAAGGAGGCGGCACAACTGGCCTGGAAACGGACTATCGATTTTTTCAAAGAACATTTGAATTAGTACCAGGCCGAAAACTTATACTTATTTTAGTCCTTTTTAAAATATTTTCGTTTGCTACTATTTGCAGGTGAGATGGGTTGTATCGCATTTCCAGCTTCGATTCCCAGATCAGCCTCAATTATATCGGTGCCTGATACTATCATTTCCCTATATCGTTCCTCTAATTCCTTCCTTGTAGAAATTTCTCCTTTCAAAAAAGCGCGATCTATTGTGCGTGAACTACCTCGTATCGCCATGATACCCCGCTTATGGAGCTGTTCGTAGAGCGTTGGGTCTTTCGCTTCGGTATGCGTGGTAAATGCGATGAGGTTGGTCAGGGGGATATTAGCAGCCTCGATTTTTTGTAAAGTGGCCACGTCGGGTATCATCACTTCCATGACTAGGTCGGGTTCCATGGCTAACGCCTTTTGGATATTTTCAACACCGCCGTACACAATGGGAGCCGCCCAGGCTTGTGCGCGATGTTCCTGAATTTTCCTAATCGTATGCTCCAGTGGAACGTCTTTTTGGTCGATAATTAATATGGTTTTGCCCTTTGCCCATATAATTGTTTCATCGAGCGTAGGTATTTTAAAGGGTGTTCGATTGCCTTCACTGTCTTTTAATCGCAATTCCTGTAGTTCCGCATAGGTATAGTCCGATACCTTACCATTGCCCGTGGAAGTCCTGTCAAGGGTAGCATCGTGCATTAAAACCATGATACTATCCTGCGTATAACGAGGGTCTATTTCGAGTATAGACCACGTGTGTCGCAAGGTATTCTCAAATGTATGAATGCAATTTTCAGGATATCCCGGTCTACTCCCACCTCGGTGTGTACTGATGATAGGAATACGATCGGGGACGTAGCGGAAAAAATCCTTTAGCTCTTGGGGCGATTCAATAACGATATGGTGTAAATTTTGAGCAGAAACCGAGGAAACCGACAGGATTCCATAAAGAAGAGCCAATAGCTTGACCTTTTTAAATGTATTCCAAGTTTGCATCGCTAAAAGGTAAATAGGTTAGCATAACAGATCGGCGAATGAAGTAGACCGTTTTTTCAAAAACGTCGTAAATCTCTTTCACCTTCCCTGCAATTTACGACGATCAGCGGGGAACCTTATATCTTCCACCTACAAATTCATACAATATCTATATCAAATTCGGGTGCCGTTGGTATGAAAATTCCCTACATACCACTCCACGTTGGATGATGGTCTGCAGGGAATGGAATGATTTCTAGCAGCTATTCTATTTTTTGAGCGTCGGTCTCATTAACGTGGGGAAGGACCATGCAAAATGGTGTGTTGAGTAAACAATGGGTTGAGCAGGTCGGCTGTAATTGGAATAGGCACTGTCGTTATAAATGCCTGCCATTGCTTCGAACAAATTTCCTGGCCAGCGATTGGGTGCGCCCTTGTTAGGTTTCTCAAACCATGGCCATGCCTCTGGTTTGATAGCGTATTTCAACAGATAGTCAAGTGCCATTTTGAGGTTTCGACCGTCTTGGGTGTATTCGAAAAGATTCTCTCCGGTTGTGTTATAGGCTACCCAACATGCGGCAGTGATGGGTGCTAAGGAAAAATAGGTATACCAAATCCCATTTGCGCCTCTTCGAGTTTCATGGGGCATGCTGGCGTCTTCAGCGATTTTATCGGAAAGGTCGCTTTTAATTAGGCGGATATTTTCTTGAATTTCCCCCTTATCGCCGAGGTAGTGTGCGGCTAGGATGGATCCGAGTCTCCCCCAATCCGCCCAGTTATTTTTTCGATTTCTGATTTCATCACAGGCTTTTTTATAAACGTTGGCCACCCACTGGTCAAAAGCAGCGATGTCATTCGCCTGCCATACCTTAGAATTGCGTACCAAATCGGCTGCAATGACCATGGCGGTACCCGAGTAAGACATGACTAGGGAACCGTCTGCGTCCGAGTATTGGGTGTTTTTATGAGCCCAGGCATTCAGAAAACGAATAGCTTCTTGGGCGTACTTTTTATTACCACTTAATTGATAAGCTAGTGCACAGGCGTAAGCATCGAAAGCATCGGATTGCAAGGCCCTGGAGTTGGTACGATGTCCATTTGCATCCACATAAAAACCTGGGACGGAATAGTTTTCCAATGCATGATCGGGGTGTTTGAAAGCGCTATCGGCTAGAACTAGTAGCTGTTGATAGGCGGCTAGATAAGTTGGGTCCTTCTTTTTAATCATTTTCTGGGTAGCCTTGATCTGTTCACGCGTATGCATTCCCCCAGGATGCACCGACTTCTGTCCATACATAATGGGGGTCGACAGAATTAAAAACAAGGCTGTAACGAATGCTTTCATGATTCAACTGGCGAATTAGGATTTTGTATTTATTGAATTTCGACGATGAGGAGGTCGACCGGCTCTGGGGTAGGCCCTGGACGTGGTCGGTCTTGATTGGTTGGTAGGGTTTGCCAACGAAGAATATATTTCGCGCTGGGATCAATTTTTTGCCGTTCCGACATACCCTCACGTATGGACAAGGGCGGTAGTGAAATAGGCTCACGAACCCGCGGTGCTTTGGATTCCCCCTCTTTCTTCAAGGTTGTTTTGTTGAGGATCCAACTTCCTTTTCCATACTTCTCGTGAGAGTACTCGACAGCAATTTGTGACTTATTAATTTGTTTCATTTTTTAGTTTTACACTGAGCC
>JBAYRB010000163.1:0-6184 GCA_041676905.1 Spirosomataceae bacterium | reverse complement strand
GTACATAAGATCCCCTTTAAAAAGAACAGCAGAGGTAGCGATGAACCAAACCTCATTTTCCCCAATCAAATCCCTCAATGTGACTTCGGTCTTCTGTTCGGGGGAGTTCAGTTCATACGAAGGCGTACCGTCGTCGTGGGTAATCAATGCATTATGAAAAACGGCGGATTGATGAGGATGCTGATCCAGATGGTCCACCATTAATTGTAATTTATGGGGATCGGTCCAATAGTCGTCCCCATCCATCGGGGCAATGTATTTTCCCCGGGCGTGCTTTAGTGTTTCGACCGTATTAAAAAAGCCATTTTGACCAAGATTTTTAGGGTGTAAAATAAGCCGAACCTTATCCGGATATTTTTGCTGATAGGTTCGGATGACTTCCGTAGTTCCATCCGTAGAACAGTCGTCTCCTACCAAAATCTCGTATTCGAAATCGGTAATTTGATTAACCGCACTTTCAATGGCTTCACCTATAAAGTTTTTTTGATTATAAGTGAGAATAACGACCGATACTTTCAACATACTTTATTTACTCAATCAATTGGCGCTGTAATGCCAAAAATCTTCGCGACATCGTCTTTCGTAGGAAAACCCGGAGTTACTAACTTTTCTTCTGGTTTATAGATATACACCATTGGATAAGCTCTTTGGATAAATGTGGGCTCATCCAGATTATTAAATCGAAATTGAACCGACCATCTAATCAGATCCGTGGAATTTAGTCCCGACTGATGGATCAGGAGTGTGGAGAAAACAACCGCGTCCCCTACTTCTAATTCCGTTTGAACGAAGTCATCCTGATTTAATTCTTCCATAATTCCGCCTTGGTAGCCTGAGGTATCCGCTTTCAAAAGGCCTCTAACGTGGCTACCCGGCATCACCTGTATGCTTCCCAAATCTTTATCGGCAGGAACTAAAGGAAACCATATCACGACACTATCCAACGAACCTTGTCCGGATCGCCAATCTTGATGAGGATCTAATTTCCAATGTTTACTTCCATTTTTTGATAAGAAGCGACTGTTAAACTGCATGGCCGGTCTCACTCCAATGACCGGAGAAGTAAGTCCCAAATCCTTTAATAAGGCGACAATCCTCGGGTCGGTGCCTAGTCGATGCAACTGAATAGAATGCTGTACCGTTTTCCCGGTGTTAACAAATGCATCAAAATCTTTTTCAAAGAATTCATACATTGCTTTGTCGAACGTAGCTCGATCTTCGATGTCTACATCTCGCCCAAGAACTCGTCTCATCTGCGTGGCAAAGATCATTCGGGCTTCTCTGTAGAGGGATTCGATTTCATCTTTATTAAAAAACCCTCTCAATATTATGTAACCGTTACTTCGAAAATCGTTAAGTGTGCTTTTCATGATAATAAGTTTAAGAGTCCAACTTTACACGCCCGGTTTTCGTTTACTCCTCCCAAATGGCATAGCCGAATCCCGACTTTCCAAAGCCATTCCCATTGTAAAATAAATACTTTTTATTTCCCATCGGGTAGTAGTGCGCATAATTCATCATCTGATAATCGAAGTCTTCTGGGTTTTCAGAGCGCGCAATTCCGACCAAATGATCCTTTCTAACCCAATTAATCCCATCAGTAGATTCAGCATAGCCCAGACGATAACTGTATTTAGGATCTGTTCTATAGTCTAAGGCATTGCGATACGAATAGTACATTTTATAGATTCCATCTTCTTTGATCACACTGGGTCGACCCACCGCATCCAGGAATTCGTCAAATTCTATAGCAGGTGTCTTATTCACTTCCCAATGGATGCCGTCCTGTGAAATAGCGGAATGACATCGATAATAAGGCTCAGGAATTCCATGGATAAATTCCCATTTCTGGCAAGATATATACCACATTTTCCAACTCCCGTCGTCTTCTACCATGACCGAAGGCATGGCTGCCCAGATCGGATCGTGTATATTCCTATCCAAAACCGGTCCTCTGAACATTTTTTTAAAGGTCAAACCTCCGTCATCACTCACAGCCAATCCTATGGATAGCCTATAGGTATTGGGCACTTTGTTCCAGCCGGTATAGTAAAGCCAAATTTCTCCATTAGGGCGTTTGACAAACCACGATGGCATTACACCGGTTTCATCACATTCCCCAGGCAACCCCACATCCATAACGGGTTTGGAATGAATATAGATAACCCTAGAAAGGTCTTCCGGGTCGACTTCGATGAAGGTGGGACGTGTTTGTACTTTTTCATCCCTTGAGGAAAAATAAATTCGTAGAGACCCGTCCATTTCGATGGCAAATGGAGCTTGAGCATGTGTTCTACTATGGGGTAAATTCCCCTCTGGCTTATAGATTACTCCTTTTTTGATCCAGGGCATATATTGGCTGGAATAAATATCAAAATATAATTTTTTATTGAGAGCAAAATTAAGATTTTCTTTTTGGGCTAAAAAGTGATTCCGCTTAGTATTTCTTACCGTTAGATAATTTTTAGCCACTGGGTATAGTCCTCCGTAAAAAATTCCTGGGTGAACTATTCAAACCATTACCGGAATGAGTAAAAAAAGTGTTCCTATTAGTTTAAAATTTGAACCGGACCCTTTCATTTTCGGTAATTTTCACATTAACGTTCATTTATATACTTAAGGCATAAATTGTTGCCAATACTCATGAAGAAAACTGCAATGATAACGGGTAGTACCAGCGGCATCGGACTCGCCATAGCTAAGTCGTTTGCCGACAGAGGGTACAACCTCATCTTTCACGGATTGGAAGAAGAAGGCGCAACAATTGCAAAAGAAGTTGCCACAGCCGCACAGGTCGACTATCTGCATTTCACAACCGATTTACGAAATGCGGATGAAGTAAAGGCCATGGCGGAAAGCTGTCTAGGAGCGTTTGAAAATATTGACGTTCTGGTGAATAATGCCGGCATTCAATTTGTCCGCCCCGTAGAAGATATGCCCCTAGAAAAATGGAACGAACTGTTTGCAGTCCACGTAAATGCCGCTTTTGTCTTGGTGAAAGCACTGCTTCCGGCAATGAAGAAAAAACAAATGGGTCGAATCGTCAACATGGCTTCTGCTCACGGGCTCATAGCATCCCCCTATAAAAGCGCCTACATCGCAGCCAAACATGCCTTAATAGGCTTAACCAAAGCTGTTGCAACGGAAGGAGCCCCTTATCGAATTACGTCCAATGCCGTTTGCCCCGGCTATGTACTAACTCCGCTTGTCGAGGCGCAAATCCCTGCACAGATGCAAGTACACCAACTTTCAAAAAAGGAAGTGATCGAACAAGTTTTCTTGAAAGATCACCTGATCAAAGATTTTGTGACACCCCAGGCCGTCGCAGCTGCCGTCTTATTCCTGGCCGACAGTGAGGCTGCACCTTTTATTACCGGGACTACCCTATCGATCGACGCAGGTTGGACTGCCCATTAAACGATGCACCGACCTTAGTTGCCTATTTCCTTCTTCTGGAATTTGTAAAATTTGAAGACAGTAAGCCGGGTTTTGCTATTTTTGTGTTTGGATCAGAGTAAAACGCCCCTGGCGAGCTAATAACCTCCCTTCCAGCGGGGGCTTTTTTAATTTAAACTACATGAGTTTACAGGAATTCGAACCGCTAGTACTGTTCAATACGCTTACCCGAAAGAAGGAACCCTTTGTTCCCTATAATCCGCCGTACGTGGGCATGTACGTCTGTGGCCCGACGGTGTATAGCAATGTGCACCTGGGCAATGTGAGAACCTTTTTGAATTTCGACATACTCTTCCGCTACTTGACGCATATTGGGTATAAGGTCCGATATGTAAGAAATATCACTGACGTGGGTCATTTAGTTGGAGACGGTGACGAAGGGGAAGACAAAATCGGTAGAATAGCCAAACTGGAAAAACTCGAACCCATGGAAATTGTTCAACGGTATACGAACGATTTTCATGAAGTAATGGCGACTTTTAATATTCTCCCACCCAGCATTGAACCTACTGCAACCGGTCATTTGATCGAACAGATCGAAGCGGTTCAAAAACTAATCGATAAAGGCCTGGCTTACGAATCCAATGGGTCTGTTTACTTTGATATTGCCCGCTACAACGAATTCGGGAATAATTACGGAAAACTGTCGGGAAGGGTTTTAGATGAACTCCGGGTCGAAACACGGGAACTGGAAGGACAAGATGAAAAGCGCAATCCTCTGGATTTTGCCTTATGGAAAAAAGCCGCGCCCGAGCATATTATGCAATGGAATTCACCCTGGGGAATGGGCTTTCCTGGGTGGCATTTGGAATGTACCTGCATGAGTTCAAAATATCTCGGTACATCCTTTGATATACACGGGGGCGGAATGGATCTAAAGTTCCCCCACCATGAATGCGAAATCGCACAGGGAACAGCCTTAAACGGGAAAGAACCGGTACGCTACTGGATGCACTCGAACATGTTGACCGTGAATGGACAAAAAATGTCGAAATCCCTGAACAACTCCTTTCTTCCCAAGGAATTGTTCACCGGTAATCACCCCCTACTGGAACAGGCATTCAGCCCTATGACTGTACGGTTTTTCATGCTCCAAAGCCATTATCGTTCTACACTCGATTTTTCGAATGAAGCATTACGGGCTGCTCAAAAAGGGTATCGAAAGCTAGCCAACGGCGCCCGCATTATCAAAACCATGGAATATGAATCCCAACCCGAAAGCGAGATAAACGAAAAAGCTAAAAATGATATTGAACAGTCGATTCGTCGCTTCTATGACGCCATGAACGACGACATTAATACGGCCGTGGCAATCGCACAGTTGTTCAATTTGCTGAAATATATCAACATGCTTTACACCGGTCAGCTAAAATATGCAGCCATTGGGGAAGATACATATAAACAACTGGAAACCAAATTTCTCTACTTCTTCCACGATATTCTCGGCCTCATCGAGGAGAAACCAACCGGTGAAAGCATTATTAATGGAATGTTAAATTTGTACAAAGAATACAAAGCCGAAAAACAATACGATAAGGTAGACGAAATAAGAACCTATTTTAAAAACCAGGGATTGGTGATTAGGGATATGAAACACCGGATCGACTGGGCATACGATGAATAAAAGGCACATACCCACACGATGAAAAAAAGAGTTTTTTGGGTGATAGCGCTTGTCGTTGCTGCTATTGCCGCTTATTATTTTTGGAAAAATAGTGAGTCCGGAACCAGTAAACCGGACGAGGTAGTCATAACAGAGCAAAACCCGGAAATACAAGGTAGGGTAATCTTCCATACGGAAGATGGTGATCGTGCTGTTGACGTGGAAGTTGCGCGCAGTGCTTACGAACATAGTAAAGGGCTAATGGACCGAACCAGCCTTCCCCATAACCAGGGAATGCTATTTATTTTTGAAGAAATGGGTCAAAGAAGTTTCTGGATGCGAAATACTCGTATCGCTTTGGACATCATTTTCGTTGACGATAAATATAAAATCGTATCCATCCATAAAAACGCTGTACCTATGTCGGAGGAAAGTTTGCTATCGAAAGGCCCAGCCCAATATGTAATCGAAGTAAATGCCGGTTATACCGACCTCTACAAAATCACACCGGGCGACAGCCTTACTTTCGATATCCCATAAGTTATTTACGTCTTAGAGTTTTGCACCAAATTATTCTTTCCTATTGTAGTTTCCTGCGTAACCCTATTCTCCAACTCTGTTCTGGGCTAATTGGTTTCGCATTCGTATTTGTGACCTGCACGTCTCAACATTCGGAAAAAGATGAGGCGGATACCAAAACAAAAGTCGACCTTATCGTTCCGAATTTTCAGCCGGATTCAGCCTATTCCTATGTTGAACAACAGGTTAAATTCGGACCTCGGGTGCCCAATAGCGCAGCACACCGAAAATGTGGTGATTACCTGGTAAACAAAATGAAATCCTTCGGTTGGGAGGTCATAGAACAGCCCTTTGTCGCTACCACCTATGACGGGATAAAATTGAACGGAAGAAATATCATCAGCACTTATAACCCGGATGCACGACCCAGGATTCTCCTCGCCGCCCATTGGGATTCCCGGCCTTATGCCGATGAGGACCCCGATCACATAACCCAAGCCGTTTTGGGCGCCAACGATGGAGCCAGTGGTGTCGGCGTATTAATGGAAATTGCTAGAGCTATCACAGCCGATTCGGGGCGATTGAATATCGGAGTGGACATCATTT
>JBAYRB010000162.1:0-6198 GCA_041676905.1 Spirosomataceae bacterium | reverse complement strand
TAGGCAAGAGATCGGCACTTTCCTGGGTCATTTTATTTAAGAAGAACCCTGGCGATCGGGAGGTGGAATTTCCCTGAAGGTACGAAATACCAGACTCTAGGGTCCAATTTTTCGAAAGGTTTATTCCTACTTGGGCCGAAGCTTGGTAAGAAATTTTTGGCTGATCCCGATTCCCAGTGACGCTCCGGTTGTTAGCATACATTCCGTTTGTAAAACCAGAGGTGCTCAATGCATGGTCCATTTGGTAAACGGATTGGTGATTAAATTCCATATTAGGGTTGAAACCACCAGGCATGAAACTAACAGCCGCCCAAAGTGTGCTCGATTCTGATTTGGGTAAATCATCTTCAACAGACTCATTTGCATAGGGGTTGTAGAAGATATACCGTCTTTGCCAATATGTTTTTAATTCTTGAACAGGTGATGGTTCTATCCATTCTACATTAGAAAACAAGGATTTGTGTTCTATATCTACCTTTTTGGCGTCAGCAACTGTTTCGGAAGCGAACGTTTGAAGAGTTACCAAATTCGGACTTTTGCTTTCGGCCGGAGATCGCATGTTTCTATCTAATGCTACACTCGTTTTAGGGTCGGACGTTAGGGATGGTTGAATGGCATTGTGTTCAGCCGAACGAGCTTCACCTGTCGAACTTTCTTCTATTTGAGCAAATGTTTGAGGTTCTACATTCGACGTTGCTTTGGAAGATTGAACGGGATTGGACTTGACATTAAGATTTGCGACAATCTCTTGAGGTGACTGGGTACGGTTCACCAAAAGGATAATGGTTCCTACGCCCAGCACCACCAATACAGAAGCTGCAGCGAGCCAATACCTCTGCCACCAGGGAGCGATCAGCGGTTTAGCCTTAAGATTTTCATCCAGGCGCTTTTCGATGGCATCCCATACATTGGGCGGAGGTGATTCGACGGCTTTCTCGAAAAACTTCCGCCACTCGTTGTTATTATTGTTTTTTGACTGACTCATTGTCAAATCGTTGTTCTTTGATCAGTTTTTGTTGTAACAAGGTACGGGCTCTTGCAAACTGAGACTTTGACGTCCCCTCTGATATGTTCAGCATTTCGGCAATTTCCTGATGTTTATACCCTTCGATGGCAAACAGGTTGAATACCGTCTGACATCCTGCGGGGAGTTCCTGTATGAATTCCATCAGTTGCTTCCATTGAAAACCGGCAAGCGGATGTTCGACTATGGCTTGCTCAGGTTCATAGACATCTTCCAGTCCAATTAGTTTCTTCTGCTTCTTTAAAAATTTGAGCGCAGTATTTACAACAATAGTGCGTATCCAAAATTCCAAGGGAGAGTCCCCCCTGAAGCTGTCAATATTTTCAAAAACCTTTATAAATGCATCTTGCAAAACATCCTGTGCGTCCTCTGAATTCTTGGTATAGCGCAACGATATGGCGTACATCTTACCGCCATAGATATCGTAGAGACGCTTTTGAGCGACTCTATCCCGAGCGCGACAACCGCTTATCAGTTCTTTTTCGTCAAAAACCATTCTTCAGAAAGGGGTGCTGCTTTCTTTATTTCTTATCGAAAAACACAAATTAAACATTTCCCATTCCACGGATAAAGAACTGATATGTGTTAGTCGATTCAGAAACTACTATAGAGAGCTATATGGCAAGGAAAAGGTTGGAATGAGGTTCAAATTATTATCAAAAAAAATGACTATCAGGGAGTCAAATGCTAAAATAAAAAAAACGGGCTGGTGAATCCGGCCCGTTAAATTACTTGGAAAGGTCACGTCAAACTTGTCGCCAGCCGTCTCTGTACTTGCGTTTGACAAACTGATTGGCTGGTTCGAAATTGGTGATTTTCTGATTTTGCCCGTCCCAAATCAATTTTTTACGACCTGGGAATATGTAACCTTTTCCGTCAGACTTGGGCTCACGATACGTATAGCTTCGGATGGCAAGGTTACCCATAATAACGGTCTCGTTCAGCGGTCCTGCATAATCGAATGA
Source organism: Spirosomataceae bacterium (assembly GCA_041676905.1). Lineage (GTDB taxonomy): Bacteria > Bacteroidota > Bacteroidia > Cytophagales > Spirosomataceae > Ravibacter. The sequence goes on along the minus strand of JBAYRB010000162.1, from coordinate 4,209 downwards.
TGAGGTCAACGCTTTATGTTCTTTGCTATTAAACCCGGCTTTGCAGGCATCAGTCCAGGCTACTTGGTGACCAAATTCAGGAAGGTCGGAATACTTGTTTTTGAAGGCACCTTCCGGCATTGTCCTTTTTTCGCCTCCTTTTAGATATAGAACTGGGTTTCGACCATAGGTACCACACATAATGACTCCTTTCGTTCCGATAAGCATCACCCCATTGCTGCTGTCAGGCTCTCCCAACGGATCGTCTGCCGGAACCAAATCAGGGTGGAAAGGTCGAATCCCTCCATCATACCAGGTCATTTTAACCTCCGATTGGTTATGGCTGGTGGAAGGGAATTTCAATTGAATGACGGATGACGGTGGACAGCCTTCAGGGATATATTCCGGTTCCCAGTCCTTAATAAATACCTGTCCTACGCTGGCTTCCACTTCAGTTGGATAGCCTAAACGAAGAGTTCTAAATGCCGAGTCGATTAGGTGACAGCCCATGTCCCCGAGCGCACCGGTACCAGTATTCCACCACCCGTGCCATTTGAAGGGATGCCATGCGGGACTGTAATCTACCCATTCGGCTGGACCTACCCACAAATCCCAGTCGAGATGGTCAGGAACCGGATCTTTTTGAGTGGGGAAGGGTATTCCCTGTGGCCAAACGGGGCGGTTAGTCCAAATATGAGCTTCGTGAACAGGACCGATCAGCCCTTGGTCAAACCATTCTAACAATTGTAATTGTGCCGGATTGGAAGCCCCTTGGTTGCCCATTTGGCTGACAACCTTATATTTTCTTGCCGCTTCCGTCAATACTCTGGTTTCGTGCAAACTATGGGCGAGTGGCTTTTGAACATACACATGTTTCCCTAACTCCATGGCCGACAATGCAATAATAGCATGGGTATGATCGGGCGTGGAAACGATCACCGCATCAATATCCTTATGCATCTCATCCAGCATTTTACGGAAATCCTTGTAACGTTTAGCATTAGGATGCTTGTCGAAGCACCGCGCACCTAATTTCCAGTCAACATCCACCAATGCCACGATATTCTCTTTTCCATTGTTCCAGGCATTGTTCACGTCACTATTTCCTTTACCCCCTACGCCGACTCCGGCGATATTTAGCTTGTCACTGGGCGCGACAAAACCCTTGCCGAGTACATGTCGAGGGACTATAAAGAAACTGGCTGCAACAGCACTGTTTTGTAGAAACTTCCGCCTGCTGACGGCATTTTTCTCTTTTTTCTCCATGGGTTAAAAATGCTAGCTAAATTGTTTAGACTATTTTTTTTTCGGATTCTTAAGTCCCGTAAAGAACTCAAGTTTTCAAGCTTGTATCGTATTTTCTGAAGCTTCAATATTACAAAATAATCAAATGTAATTTATAGCGCAAGATGTAAATTGGCACGATTAAATTAAAACCGGTGTTATAAATAACACAGTTGGTTTTAATTTTGCAGCGCATTGTAGCGAATCATGGATATAGTAGCGAGAAAATGTTGATCACAGTAATGAAATCCAAAATCCACCGGGCTAAGGTTACCCAGGCGGAATTAAATTATGTAGGGAGCATTACCATTGATGAAGATCTGATGGACGCAGCCGGTTTAGTGGAGAATGAGCAGGTACATGTAGTGAATAACAATAACGGAGAACGGTTAGTAACCTATGTTATAAAAGGTGAAAGAGGAACGGGGACCATATGTTTGAACGGTGCCGCAGCTCGTCGTGCACAGGTCGGAGATATTGTGATCATCATTTCATACGGAATGATGTCGCAGGAAGAAGCGAAAGACTTTAAGCCCAAAGTGGTTTTCCCTGATAGTAAAAATCGTTTGGTCTCCTGATGTTCACGTTTTTCTCCCAAGAAATAGGACGGAAAATTCTTGTCAGATAGCATTTGGTCGCCGAAACAACCATTCCTATCGATAAAATTTCACATTTTATCGGTTCGTTGCCTGGGGTCGTTAAACTTGGTGCAGGGAAGACGCTCTAACTAGGTACATTTTTTTGATTGTATCTCAACAGGCAGATTTATGCGTCGTCCTTTATCCCTACTTTTTATACTGCTGCTATTTTCAGCCGCTGTTCAAGCCCAGACCTTTCGGGTCAATGGAGTGCTTGTAGATTCAGCAGACCGATCACCCATTATCGGGGCTTATGTAAAAATAATGCCCACTTCTGACACCACCAAGGCGGTATATACAGCTTCTGACTTACAGGGAAAATTTCAATTGTCAGGTTTATCGCCCCAAACCTACCGGATGGTAATTACCAATTTGACCTATGAGACGCTGGAACGCAGCTTCGAGTTGAAGAATCGAAATATTGATTTTGGGACCATCGTCATGAAAGAGGGGTCGAAGATACTTCAGGAAGTCCAAGTCGTCGGTGCCATTCAGCAATCTCAACAGAAAGGAGATACCACCCAGTTCAATGCGGCAGCCTTCAAAGTCAATCCAGATGCTACTACCGAAGAATTAATTCGTAAAATGCCTGGAATTACCGTAGAAAACGGCGAGGTTCAGGCACAAGGTGAACGAGTTCGGAGAGTCTTGGTGGACGGGAAGCAGTTTTTTGGCGACGACGCTACGTTGGCATTACGAAACCTACCCGCAGAAATCGTCGATAAAATCGAAGTTTTTGATCGGCAAAGTGACCAAGCCCAGTTCAGTGGCTTCGATGACGGAAACGCTGAAAAAACCATAAACATTGTCACACGTGCGGATCGAAACCGTGGACAATTCGGAAAATTATTTGCCGGCTACGGGTTGGACGATCGGTTTATGGCCGGAGGAAATGTGAATATATTTGGAAAAGGACACCGACTCTCGGTAATCGGTTTGAGCAATAACGTCAACCAACAAAATTTTGCATCCCAAGATCTGGCCGGCGTTTTAGGAGGAGGTGGCCGTGGCGGTGGAGGCCGAGGTGGTGGCGGAGGCCGTGGCGGTGGCGCCGACAACTTTATGGTTGGAGGACAGTCGGGTATAACGAATACAACCGCTTTGGGACTGAATTATTCCGCCGACTGGGGGGAAAAGACAGAAGTTACCGCAAGTTACTTTTTTAATCGATCAGCAAACTCCAACCGACAAATAACTGGAAGAGAGACTTTTTTGGACAGAGGAAACCAATTGTATAGCGATACCAGTCTGTCCAGCAATACCAATTATAACCACCGATTTAATCTTCGTCTGGAACATAAAGTGAATGATCGTAATTCACTCATTTTCCAGCCAAACATTAGCCTGCAAGACAATAGTAGCGAAAGTCTACGAAAAGGGGTGACGAGTTATAAAGAGGATGGTACATTGATTAATTTGACTGAGAATAATCGGACATCCCAAAATCTAGCTTACAATATAAATAATAGTTTATTGTGGAGGCATCGCTTCGAAAAGCAGGGCAGAACATTTTCTGTAAACTTTTCCACTGCAATTAATAATCGTGAACGGGATGGAACGCTCAATTCCCATAACCTCTATTTTACAAATCCTGTAAATCCAGGCGATACGATTGATCAAGTTTCCGAAAACGTTACGAAAGGGATTCGTTTGGGCGCCAATGCTAACTACACAGAACCCCTGGGTAAGTCAGGACAACTTCAGTTTGGATACAATATTTCGGTAAGTAACAATAACTCAAAAAGTGAAACCTTCCATTATTCAGAAATAACACAAGATTATACCCACCTGGATTCTTTGCTGTCCAATACATTCGATAACCGCTATACTACTCATAGAGGGGGTGTTAGTTATCGTATTCGAAATGCGTCGGGGCTTATGTTTGGAGCAGGCGTCGATTTTCAACATGCGAACTTATTCAGTCAACAATTGTTCCCAGGGAACAATCGAGTTGATAACTCCTTTTTCAACGTGCTCCCCAATGCTATGTTGATGTACCGTAAACAAGGTGGTACCAACCTTCGGATCTTCTATCGAGCATCTACGCAGGAGCCTTCTATTAATCAGTTGCAGAATGTAATCGATAACAGCAATCCGCTATTTATGTCGGCAGGTAACCCCGACTTAAAACAGTCGTATCGCCACATGGTCAACGTGCGGTTTAATACGGTGGGTGCAAATACCGGCCACAATATGTTCATCCTGATTTCAGGTAATCTTGTAAGTAATTATATAACCAATTCGACCATCATTGCGCAAGAGCCTATGCTGCTTCCCAATGGCCTGTTGCTAGAGCAGGGGGCACAGT
>JBAYRB010000161.1:0-6201 GCA_041676905.1 Spirosomataceae bacterium | reverse complement strand
TATTTAGGTCAGGAACATTCGTAGCGCTCACTGATAAAAGCCACGGATTCTTCACACAATTGTTGTAACACGGGGATTTGAATGTCCGACAGTTTTTTAATGTAAATACAGGCTTTCCCCATCTTGTATTTCCCTAATTGAGTTAAAAGTTGGCGACTTTTTTCGGTGTCGGAGAACACATATAACGAAATCGCCGATTTTCGTGGAGAAAAACCAAGTATGGGAGCGTCTCCCTCATGCCCGCTGGCATATTTATAATGGTAATTGCCAAAGCCAATAATGGACGGTCCCCACATCCTAGGCTTTTCACCGGACCACGCTTGTAATAGTTCTATTAACGTTAGACTATCCTTTCTTTTCTGCTCGCTGTCGACCATTGAAAGGATAAACTCCATTACGTCGGCATCGGTATAGGTCGTTTTATTCTGTGCCATGGGCGTTCGTTACAAATAGCTAATCGGAAATATCATTTATTCTAACAACAACCCTGCGGTTAGCAGTGATAAGTTACGATAAAATACAATTGAAAAATTAAACCGTGTAATTTATGCTCGTATAATAGGAAATTAAGCAGGTCGCCGGGATAACATAGTCACGGTTCCGATCAAAATTCAAGTCGAGATCCCCATTCTTCCACCGTCAACCTAGCTAATTTCCCCAGGATCAGCGGACGATTATCCGGGACATGCCCGACCTGTAAATTGAAGGCTACGGGATAGGTAAAGTCCTGAATATGATGATAGATTATTTCATCGCTATCCTCTCCAAAACTATCAGCCGATCCTTTTAATTCGGTAAAATGCCCCACCATTAAACCTGCTAAATTCGATAGTTTCCCTGCCCTCCGCAGTTGCCACAACATTCGATCGAGGTTATACAAAGGCTCGCCTACATCCTCCAGGAACAGAATTTTCCCCGCTGTATCGATTTCGGAAATAGACCCAAGTGTATGGGTAAATAGGCAGAGGTTACCGCCGGCCATGCTACCCTGGGCTTGTCCATAGCGATTATAGTGATGCGGCTTGAGGGTATATTGCACAGACTCCCCCCAAAGAATCCGTCTTACAGCTTCAGTTGCTTCCTCACCCTCCTCCATGCCCAGATGCTTTACCATGGGTCCGTGAATGCTAGCAATACCCATTTTCAATAGATGGGTGAGGAGTAAGGTAATATCACTGAAGCCAATCAACCATTTGGGTTTTTTGAGAAAACCAGTGAAGTCGATTCGGTCAATGATTCGGGACGACCCGTACCCGCCCCTAACAGCCCATATAGCTTTTATTTCCGGGTCATCTAACATTGTTTGAAAATCTAACAAGCGTTCCTGATCGGTTCCTGCGAATTGAAAATGACGGAGTGCAGGACTTTTGCCTTCGACGATTTTCAACCCCCAATCGGATAAAACCTTGAGCCCTTCTTGAATGTCATGGGGGTAGTCAATCGGTCCGGCCGGCGCTACAATACCAACTTTGTCGCCGGGAGTAAGGTAGGGGGGGAAAAACATGACTTAGGATTTAGATATAAACGATGTCGGTGACCAGTTCTTTCCCGAGTTCCTCATTGACAAGTTTCAATATTTTACTCTTAGCCCTCACCAACTCTTCTCGCAAGGGGGCTGAATCCATTTGTACAAACAAGGTTCTATCTTTTACAAATACTGCGGTAGTTCGGGATGCAATGGGTTTACCCATGATCTTTTCCCAATGGGCGGTCACGTAAGTTTCTTCAAAACTATCTTTCAGACGATAGACTTCTAGGTAACGTTCCAATACTTCTCGAAGGGGGGTTACCGATTGCGAACGTGATGTTTCCGTAAGGCGAGGTTTTCTTTTGTTCATCATGAGCTAGTCTCTTCCTACAAAGTTAACAACAATTCCCAGGAGTCAGTCTGGTCTGTGGTACGAACAACGACCAATTGTCTGGACGTTTGTTTTTCCCAGATATTGCGTTTAATATTGTGCTATCAATCAATTTTCCGTGTTTTCGGCAGTTGGTTTATAAAGAAGAGGGGAGAGAATGGGCTCAAAGATCCTCTGGCAACCTGTTATTTTCGACAAGGTGCTAAGTCCCACCTAAGTAATTAGGGAATATAAAACAGTGGTAATGAAAACAATGACAACAGCTCCCGGATCGTGGGTGAACGCAGATACATCCACCCCGATTTCAGATTTTTCTCCTTCTAATTTACAGCATTTTACTGTTGCTATGAATCCCTCGTATAGGGGAATGGAACATTTTACTGCACGTTTATATCGGCTTTATTCTTCCTGTTGTTGTCGTCCGACCCTGCGAATGTAACCCTTGGATGTGCGTTTTATCCGTACCCATTGATTTTTACTTTGATCTTTTTTATTAACTAAATGTTATGTTGTTATGTCAGAAAAACCGTTAAACTTTGAAACCCTTCAATTACATGCAGGTTTCCAACCCGATCCGGCTACAAACTCCAATACCGTACCGATTTACCAAACCACTTCCTATGTGTTCAATAATTCAGAACATGGCGCCAATCTTTTTGCCCTAAAGGAATTTGGTAATATCTATACCCGTATCATGAACCCCACCACCGATGTTTTCGAAAAGAGAATAGCGGCCTTGGAAGGAGGGGTGGCAGCCTTGGCTACGGCGTCGGGACACTCAGCCCAATTTTTGGCCATCAATAATATTACCACCGTTGGTGATAACTTTGTTTCGACCTCATTCCTCTATGGAGGTAGTTATAACCAATTTAAGAACTCTTTTAAAAATGTAGGCGTTGAAGTTCGCTTTGCCAATGGAGACGATGTGAGCAGTTTTGAACGCTTGATCGACGAAAAAACCAAGGCGATATACCTGGAAAGCTCGGCCAACCCAAGTTACAGCATCCCGGATTTCGAAGCCTTCGCTGCCCTGGCAGAAAAATATGACATACCCTTGATCGTCGACAATACGTTTGGTGCTGGGGGTGCTCTTATTCGTCCGTTTAAATGGGGTGCTCATATCATCGTCGAATCAGCTACCAAGTGGATTGGCGGACACGGTACTACCATGGGCGGTATTATAGTCGATAGCGGAAAATACGATTGGGGCAATGGGAAATTCCCACAGTTTACCGAGCCAGCACCTAGTTACCACGGAATGGTCCTCAATGACATTTTTGGCAAAAACGGCCCTTTCGGAAACATCCAATACATCATCCGAGCTCGCGTAGAAGGTTTGAGAGACTGGGGTATGTGCCAGAGTCCATTCAATTCATTCCTCTTACTTCAGGGCATCGAAACACTTAGTTTGCGGGTGGAAAGAGCAGGTCAAAATGCTTTGAAGTTAGCACAATGGCTACAAAACCACGAGGATGTAGAATACGTTAACTACCTGGGTCTTGAAAATAACAAATACCATCACTTGGCCAAAAAATACTTCGAGAGAGGGTTGTTTGGTTCCGTACTTTCTTTCAAACTCAAAGCGGGTAAAGAAGCAGCGGATAAGTTTGTGGATTCGTTGAAATGGATCGACCATGTTGCCAACCTAGGTGATTCCAAAACGTTGATCATCCATCCGTCCAGTACGACCCATTCCCAATTGTCAGAAGAAGAGCAGGCTGCTGCTGGCGTATATCCTGGCGTCTTGCGAATTTCCGTCGGTATAGAGCATGTGGATGACATTATTGCCGAATTGGAAGGAGCCTTTGCAGCCATTAAATAACTACGAGCTTTTGGAAGCAAGCTTCCCGAAGGGATTTTAGCGGTTGAGGCGATTTGTAGCAGCTAAAACTGATTAGATAATCGCCTCAACACGCATTCATTCTTTTTCATCGTTTGATTGTAAATGCAACCGAAGACAAAAGTTTTTAAATATCCATTTCAATATAAACTGGAGCAGGGCAGTAGTTTACCAGGCTTTGAATTAGCTTATACGACTTACGGGCGTCTTAATGAGGATGCCAGTAATGTGGTCTGGATATGCCATGCCTTAACGGGCAATTCTGATCCTTGTGTATGGTGGCCAGGGCTGGTGGGAGAGGGGAAACTATTCAATCCTGAAGAACATTTTATCGTCTGTGCCAACATACTCGGCTCTTGTTACGGGAGTACGAGCCCCTTATCTGTAAATCCATTAACAGGAAGTCCGTATTATCATGATTTTCCGCTCATCACCATCCGTGATGTGGTAGGTACACTGGACCTTTTGCGGGAGCATTTGGGTATCGATAAAATAGATATTTGTATAGGTGGATCCTTAGGGGGGCAGCAAGTGATTGAGTGGGGAATTGAACGACCCGAAGTGTTCCGAAAATTGGTTTTAATCGCCACAAACGCCATTCATTCACCCTGGGGAATTGCTTTCAATGAAGCCCAACGAATGGCCATAGCAGCCGACCATTCTTGGCAAGAAAAGAACCCTAAAGCAGGTTTGGCTGGCTTAAAAGCAGCTCGGTCGATCGCCATGCTGACTTACCGTCATTACGATACCTACAACTTTTCTCAAGCTAGGGATAATTTCGATCAAATTGATGATTTCAGAGCATCGAGTTATCAACAATACCAGGGCGAGAAGTTCATTAAACGTTTTAACGCATTTTCGTATTGGACCCTCACGAAAATGATGGACTCACACAATGTTGGTAGAAATAGGAACGGCCTCGTAAACGCCCTGAAAAATGTAAAAGCCCGAACCCTGGTTATCGGGATTTCCTCCGACCAACTGTTTCCGATCCGGGAACAACATTTTCTGCAAATGCATATTCCCGATTCTACTTATCAGGAAATAGACTCACTTTATGGGCATGATGGATTTCTCGTAGATTACGGCCCCCTCACGACCATCGTCCGCGAATGGAATGAGTGAATTCCATCATATTATGTATTCGATAATGCTTTAAAACCGGGAGGTTCAGGCCCCTTTCCCTGTACGTTGGTGGCGTTGAACTCCTTAAGAATCAGTTCCTTAGCCAACGGTAACAAGGCTTCTTCAACCGGATACTCCCGCACAGTTTCGACAATATAGGTAGCTGGGTTGGGTAAATGTTTGAACTTGCGAATAAGACGTACCTTGTGTTGTTCAAAGGTCGTCGAATGCGCTTTTTGAAAGGAGTCGATCAAGCGGGTTTTGACAAACCTTTCCTGAGCAGGGTTATATACCGTTACCCGATATTCATAAACGGAAGTTTCTCGGGAAAGAGTTCGATACAGAAAAAGGTACCCCTCGTCATTTCGCAGGGGTAATATGCCGATAGGACCAAAATTTAAGCGGGAGGAAGCTTCACTTTTAATTTCTTCTCCACGGTTTACGATCCCCGAAAGCACAGGTATTGAAAAAGATAGTATGTCGTCGATCTCAAGCATCTTCGAACTTTCCTCAAAGTTTTCTTCGAAGACCGCTTTCTTCTTTTTTAGATCGAATGCAACCAGTGTTTTGGGCATCGACTTTTTAAGCCCTGCCCGCTCCTTCCGTAATGAAATACAATTTTGATAATGTAATCGAGCTTCTTTTAAATCGGGGAAGATCTTATGCTGGGTAAAGCGTTTGGACACCTTCTGTTCGTAGGCCAGAACGATGTATTTTTTGAGTTCAAAATCGATCCCGCCATCCGTAATCCAATTCTCTGATAGTAACGCCATGAGATTGTATCGTTTGGGTTCATCGGGATTAATATGCTTTAAAATTTACAATAGTGCAAATAAAAGCCCTTTTTTTTATAGGCAAATCCGGACACCCAACCCTTACTAATGGTGGGACGATTATCAAATTTTCTACTAAAGTTTTAAATGAAAGGACTTAGCCCGCGTTAACGACTCATAGCCAATTTTTGACAAGGTTACACCTCGTCCTGTATTTTTGACGCCCGTCCAAGCTAACGCCGGATCTAAGTAATCACAACGGTTCATATACCAGGTACCGGTCTCCACCCTTTCACCGATGCGTATAGCCGCTTCGACATCGGTTGTCCACACTGATGCCGTAAGACCATAGGGGCTGTCGTTCATCAGTTCAATGGCTTGTTCATCATCCTTTACCGGCATTATTCCTACCACCGGTGCAAAACTTTCTTCGGTCATGACCGACATCCGATGATCCACGTTGATCAATACTTGCGGCGCCATATAGGGTGTTCCGACTTGATGGGCGGGGAATAATTGCGGATCAATCAGTGCGGTCGCTCCCATTTTCACTGCTTCCGCAATTTGGGCATGGGCAAAATCAGCTGCTGACGTTCGCACCATA
>JBAYRB010000160.1:0-6207 GCA_041676905.1 Spirosomataceae bacterium | reverse complement strand
GAATTTAGCTTATCGGATACCCTCAATTATAATAGAATTTGCACTTTAGTTACTGCAAATTCCCAAAAAATTATTGTAGTGAGGTTTCAACCCCTGTATTTTTCCATTGTTTTTCGGCAGCCGAATCCAATACTGCCTGGCATACGCGTTGGGTTTCAAGCGCATCCCGGAACGTCGGATGGGTTTCTCCACCCTTTTCGAGGTTTTCGAAGAAGTCGGCTGCTTGGTGTACAAATGAGTGCTCGTAACCAATACTTGTTCCAGGGATCCACCAACGTTTCATATAGGGTTGATCACTGTCCGTAATCAGGATTTTTCTCCAACCGCGAACTACCGAATCATCTCTGTGATCAAACAGTTCGAGGTAATTCATATTGTGTAGATCCCAGCGAAGTGACATGTGTTCACCATTGATTTCGAAGGTATAAAGGGCTTTATGACCCCGAGCATAACGGGTAGATTCAAAAAGTCCCAACGATCCGTTTTCAAAATGGCAATGGAAAATACAAGCATCGTCGATCCCTACCTTTTTCATTTCACCGGTTTCGGCGTGCACTCTTTCTTTTACGAAGGTTTCGGTGACTGCTGAAACATCCACGATTTTGCCGTTAAGCCACATAGCTGTATCAATACAGTGTGCCAACAGGTCGCCGGTTACTCCCGAACCTGCCGCGTCCACATCGAGACGCCAAGTAGCTGCTCCACCCTGAGGTACGTCTGCACTGATGGTCCAGTCCTGAAGGAAATTGGCTCTGTAATGGAATATTTTTCCAAGTTGACCGGAATCAATGATTTGCTTGGCAAGCGTGACAGCAGGAATGCGGCGATAATTGTACCATACAGTATTTTTAACACCCGCTGCTTCAACCACTTTTACCATCTCTTCGGCTTCTTCCAGGGTACGAGCCAACGGTTTTTCACAAAGGATCATCTTGCCTTTTGCCGCAGCTGCCAGGGCGATTTCAGCATGCGTGTCATTGGGCGTACATATATCGATCGCGTCGATATCGTCTCTTTCAATGACTTTTCTCCAATCTGTTTCGTAGGATTTATATCCCCAGGTTTCAGCTAAGGCTTTTGCTTTTTCTTCGTTCCGTGAGCAAGCTACTTGAAGGACGGGACGATATTCAAATTCAGAGAAAAAGTCACTAATTCGATTATATGCGTTGGAATGCGTGCGTCCCATCAACCCGGTTCCGATGAGACCAATTCTAATTTCTTTTTTTGCCATTTTATTGAATGCGATAAAAAAGTTAAAGATATGCTGAAAACGGGTAGGCTCGAAAAACGACCCTACCACCAAATAAGGGTCATTTATTCGGCTTCGTACCAGCCATGTGCTTGACGTACTTTAATCATAGCAGCCAAGATGTCGTTCCAAGTTTCTTGCTTATACATCACCTCATTAGGGAACATACAACCATCCCAGCAGATGTGGCGGAATCGTTTCGTAAGTTCACCATTTTCATCCCGTAGCCAGAATCCAGCATGGTGAACGATATCCAATTTGCCGTTTGGATCGGTTGCCAAGCAATGTCTACCGGTCTTGTCGTGCGAGCCCGTCCCATGTACAGTGCCATCGTTTTGAGCTACGTGAAAATCGATAGTCCAGGGCCGTAAGGCTGCCGTCAGTTTTTTAAATCCTTCGTCGAGGGTGGCTTTGTCGTTCCATTCAAAATCTTCGGGGAGTATACGATCTTCGGGACGGTTATAACCCAGTAGGTACAAGAAGGAGTGAGCCATATCGGCTTGGAAACCGACATTTTTCCGGTCGACCATTTCGAGAAGTTCTACCATGGTTTTCCAGCTATGCATACCTCCCCAACAGATCTCACCCTCGGCAGCCAATGATTCGCCAAATTCAGCGGCGGCATCTGCTGCTTCGCGGAAAGTCTGTGCAATCAATTTGGTACTTTCTACTGGATTTTGCACCCAAGCTTCCACACTGGTGGCCGAGTCAATCCGTACGACTCCAGAGGGTCTTACGCCAAGTTCACGAAGTTTTTGGCCGATGCGTGCAGCTTTGCGCACCTGCTCCACAAATTTTTTCCTTTCCTCTTCTGAACCTGCTGCAGATCCACCTTCCGGCGGCCAAATTGGTGCCACAAGGGACCCGATATTTAGGTTATAACCGGCAACCTGGTCTGCGAGCCTTTTGATATCGTCGTCAGAGCTGTTGATACTAAAATGGGCATCGAAAAGGTCAATGTCAACGCCATCGAATTTTACACCGTCGACCTCAGCAGCAGCAGTTTTTTCGAGTAACGTTTCGAAAGGTATGATAGGTTCTGAACCTGGACCCTTACCAACAATTCCAGGCCAGGTAGCATTATGCAGCTTGGGAAAATTATTTTCAGGCATAATCTTAAGATTTTTAGTTAATGAATTATGGAATAACTTTTAAGTATATAGTGAAACCTCATTATAAGACGAGGTCAGGGTTTTTCGGCCCAAAATGTTTCAATATAACTATAGGATCCGAATCGGATGGATTGGAAATGGTAACCCCCTCCTTGGCCGCATTTTCAGTGACAAAGAATTCATCATTTGTATTTTGGCCATAACGGATTAACGCTGGGGTTTCGATGTCCCACACCCCGAGTTTACCATGTCCTTGCATCACGATCAAGCCGTAAGCAGCCGAATCTTTAATAGTAACCGTTTGACCGGGTAGGACCGTCAGTTCTTTGGCACTGAAAGCATCCGATTTGTAGCAAATCCATTTTTCGATATAACCTTCTGGCTCGGTTTCTTCAACGGGTTTTACCGGGATCGGTAACATGAAACGTTTTTCAATGATATTGGGATCGGTATTCAATTCCCAGTCGATGACTTCCATTAGCTGATCGTAATCGCCAATTCGATCCTCCGGAGTGCCGTTCCACAACAGCTCTTCCGGAATAATGGCTTCATTTACCAACGACTGATACATGGCAAAAACGTCGGAAGCTTTTTGGGGTTCATACGTACACAAACTACCGGGTGCGTGCAACATGCCTGGGGGGACATCCCAGCCGGTTCCTGGTTCTAGCTTGAATGCTTGAGAATAATTGGTGATTTTATTATCACCCTTGGTGAAGTTTACCAAACACTCTCTAATCTGCTCCTTGGTTGTACCGGGTGCAATGCCGAAAAAGGTGTAGGGAAAGTCGCCCCCATGATTGTTCAATTGGGGCGGGAAATAATAGGCTTCTGGTTTTCCCTTCTGGCCAATTAAGGCAGCATGTTCATCATTATGGTGAATATGGTGCGGAAGAGGCCCCATATTGTCAAAGAATTTCGAGTACATAGGCCAACTCTCGTACTCATTCCACAGTCGATCACCGATGATTTCACCTTTCAGTTCGTCGATGGCATCGCGTAACAGGAACTTATATTCTTTCCCGTTGTCTATAAAAATTACAAAACTTAGTCCTTCAAACTCACCAGTAAGGGGGCCATTTTTAGCCGGGGTTGTTGACGACAGCCAACGCTCATCGATCCCTCCTCTTGCTCCGCCTAATACATAGTAGTCGTCCGGATGGAGCTTGATCCTTCTACCCGGTACACAGAATGATCGGGGTACCCAGGTGGGTGTCAGCCGTAGCACACCTTTTCCTTGCTCCAATGCCCTTTCGGCGATACTTTTTTCTGCCATTGTGAATCGTTACTTTATAAATTACTACTAGATGCTGAAATTAAAAAAAACTTTATCAAAATAAATATATTCCTTGTTTTTCCGGTTATCGGTCTATTTCTACCTGTAAATCATAACTCCGACTTTCACCGGGTTGTATTTCAATTAGGGTCCCATTTGCACGCGCTGCTGCCTGCCCGATTGGCGGGTGAGTGCCTGGTTCTAACCCGGTGACATACTCATTTTTACCCCAATGCTGCCAGTTGGTTAGCCACGGCAATTCGCTTTTGTTGAAACGGATGGTGACACCGAATTGCAGATGCGGGTTGAATAATCCGCATGAACTTTTACCATTATTGTGCACCACATCGATAAAAGCGACTTCCTCGCCACTGCCATTGTGCGAGGGTAAAGGTGCCGGAGCTTTTTTGAATGAATTCCCTTCTTTGAAAATGATCCCGTTCCGGTCTCCATTCCGGGTCGTCCAGTCACCTTCCCATTTCAAATCCGTACCCACATCAATCAATGGCCAGCCGAAATTGAAATGATTAAGCAGCATATGCGGAGCCGGTGTGTTTCCACGATTAATTACCTTATCCTGTATCCTGAGCATGGGCGAACCAAGTGTTCCGGAAATGGTTCGATGCAACTCGAGACTAGGTCCGAAGGGTTTGGTTTCCCGCATAATGCCGGTGATACTAAAATCCAACTTTCCGGTTAGGGGGTCAGGTTGGGAGATATTCACGAGTTCGGCGGGAATATTGCTAATATGGCCATGTAAACCTCTCTCTCCAAACTCGTCCGATTCAGGTCCGCCCACATGTGAAAGTCCACAGGTTGTTAAAAGACCACCTCCGAAGGTCCGCAGCCAATCAATGCCTTTCGCGGAAAAGGGTTGGGGTGGTGTAATGCCTAAATGACTAATCCAGGAGAGGTTATACTGATTGTAAAAAGCATCGGCGATGTCCAACCCTCGGTCAATGACCACCTTGTATCGGAAGCCACTACCGGTATTTATCCAAGCAATTCGCGTCCCCCGACCGGGCCCATTATCGATGACGTAGGTTTCAATTCCCCCCATTTGTGAAGGGTTGGAAATTTTATCTTCCCATTTAAGATCGGTAAGTTTCATTGGTTACGTCCTCAATTACTTCAATTCTTTGTATCGTTTTTCCGCTATCAAACCATCTTTTTCATGCACATGACCCCATGGATTAATCCATCGGGTCGGGAACACTATAGGAAATGTGCTGTTCCGTCGAATGAAAAAAGGTTAAGAGTTATAGGATATAGTCTGGAAAAGTGATTTAGGTAGTCACAAAATCAGTCGAGCTTGATCACAATATCCTTGTATTCAACTTTCATGGGCGGACCTGTATGAATTTGCAGCCCTAGATAACCTTTTTCTGAGCGATTGACACTATCATTATCCAACACCTCGCTCATTAAAATGCCGTTTACGTAGTGCTTCAAATTATTTCCTCTAGCTACGATATGGATTTCGTTCCAATCACCCGGCTTAATTTTTTCTTTCAATTCGTCGGAAGTGCCCAAAGAACCAGTTACTTCCCGACTTTGCCATGCATTCCGTTGGATATTGGCGCGAAGCGACTCGGGGTCTGATGCGTTTTCTTGGGAGCTAATCGTTGCTATTTCCCCCCGATAGGCTAAAGTAGTTCTCTTTCTTTCCTCGTAATTTTGGCCTGTATAGTTGTTTTTTCCGTCTATATCAGCCTGATACCCCCGTAACGCAAAGGGAGGGTCTTCTAAGCGTTCACTACGGTAATTCACACCTGAGTTCCCTGTTTCAGATATTCTAAAACTGGCTTTAAATTCGAAGTCGCTTGGTTGCCCATCTTTCCAAATGAGGAAACTGTTTCTTTCGAGAGGTTTCTCCGGTGTAATTTCTCCAATCAAAATACCGTCTTCTACCCTCCAGTAGTCGGTATCACCTTCCCAGCCGTTCAGCGTCTGCCCGTCGAAAATCTCTACAAAACCGTCGGAGTCATCAGCCTCTTCATTCTTTTGTTGGGGGGAACAGGCTGAAAAACCGACTGACAAAGCCAGGGAAAAGGCTAACGCTTTTTTGCTTAAAACTAAAGTCTTCATAATATGTGTTAGGGTAGCTGTTGGGATTATCTAAATGCTTATGAGTCTAATTTAATTGGTGCTTTGCCACCATGGATTTAATAAATGCAAAGCCGTCTTCGGCTATGCTCCAGGGCTGGTTAAATTCCCGCCATACCCCGATGGCATTCGCAAAGTCCGGATCGTTACGTGAAAAAGCTTCAATGGTTAGCCAACCTTTGTAATTGATTTTTGCCAAGGTAGCGAAGACTTCGTCAAAATTAATATGACCTTCGCCAGGTGTTCCTCGGTCGTTTTCACTGATATGGACGTGGGTAAGTACCGGGGCAATGGTTTCGATTGCCTGGGCAAAGCTTTTTTCTTCCACATTGGCATGGTGAGAATCGAACATCCCTCTCACATTGGGGTGATCAATCATTTTCACCAGCTTATAAAGTTGTTCCATGGTATTCACCAGGTAACATTCAAAACGGTTGAGTGCTTCTGGACAAAGAATGACATTT
>JBAYRB010000159.1:0-6224 GCA_041676905.1 Spirosomataceae bacterium | reverse complement strand
ACCTGGATTTTTGCCATCATTATCCCGGCTGCCTTTGCTTCCATGCCTTTGTATTTTTATTTATTGCAGTTTTAAATGGAGGGTTTTTCCTTTCCAAAAGATATAAATTAATAAAAGAATATGGCTAATTCACCACGTTTGGATGCCAAGATTCCTGAAGGTCCACTCGAAAAGAAATGGACGCATTACCGGTCTACGGTTCCTCTAGTCAACCCGGCCAATAAGAGGAAGCTTGAAATCATAGTAGTTGGAACAGGTCTTGCCGGTGCTTCGGCGGCCGCTACCCTAGCGGAAATGGGGTATAAGGTAAAGGCTTTTTGTTTCCAAGACTCTCCCCGCAGAGCACACTCCATTGCTGCTCAAGGAGGGATAAATGCCGCTAAAAACTATCAAAATGACGGGGACTCGGTTTACCGTCTCTTTTATGATACAATTAAAGGTGGTGATTTCCGAGCTCGGGAGGCCAATGTATATCGCCTTGCCGAGGTTTCTGGGAACATCATCGACCAATGTGTAGCCCAGGGGGTACCCTTTGCAAGGGAGTACGGCGGACTTTTGAGTAACCGATCCTTCGGAGGGGTACAAGTACAACGTACTTTCTATGCTGCCGGTCAAACAGGGCAACAGCTGTTATTAGGTGCTTATTCGGCATTAGAACGCCAGGTTGGAGCCGGAACAGTGAAAATGTATAACCGTCACGAAATGCTCGATATCGTAGTGATTGATGGCAAATGCCGGGGTATCATTGCGCGAAACTTAGTGACAGGCAAACTCGAAAGACATTTTGGCCACGCAGTGCTATTGGCATCAGGTGGCTATGGAAACGTCTTCTACCTTTCTACCAACGCCATGGGGAGCAACGTAACCGCCGCATGGAAAGCACATAAGAAAGGTGCGTTTTTTGGAAACCCCTGTTTCACACAGATACATCCGACTTGTATTCCCGTTTCAGGCGACCATCAATCCAAATTGACATTGATGTCGGAATCCCTCCGAAATGACGGACGGATTTGGGTGCCCAAAAGGAAAGATGATAATCGCGCACCAGGAGATATCCCGGAGGATGAACGTGATTATTACCTCGAAAGAAGATATCCTGCCTTTGGAAACTTGGTGCCTAGGGACATCGCTTCCCGCGCTGCCAAGGAGCGCTGCGATGCGGGATACGGGGTAGGCGCCTCTAAACTTGCCGTTTACCTGGATTATGCCTCAGCCATCGAACGATACGGGATTGCAGAAGCTAACAAAAATAACATCCATAATCCGTCTCCAGAGGAAATAAGACGACTTGGTAAAGCCGTAGTAAAAGAAAAATACGGTAACCTGTTTGACATGTACAAGCAGATTACCGGGGAAGATCCCTACGAAGTTCCCATGCGGATCTATCCGGCCGTCCATTACACGATGGGAGGCCTTTGGGTCGATTACAATTTAATGACGACCGTGCCCGGGCTCTATGCTTTAGGCGAAGCGAATTTCTCGGATCATGGGGCGAACCGGTTGGGCGCATCAGCACTGATGCAAGGGTTAGCAGATGGCTATTTCGTGATCCCTTACACTATTGGGGAATACCTCTCCAAGGAAATTAGGACCCCCGCCATATCCACTGATCACGAGGCTTTTGTTGAAGCTGAAAAATCGGTACAAGAACGAATTGAAAAATTAATAAGTGTAAAAGGGAAAACCTCTCCGGAAGCATTCCATAAGAAACTGGGTAAAATCATGTGGGATAAATGCGGAATGGCAAGAAACCGTGAGGGGCTACTATCCGCAATCGAGGAAATCAAAGCACTACGTTCCGAATTTTGGAAGGATGTGCGGGTGATGGGTGACGCCGATGAATTTAATCCTGAATTGGATAAGGCCAGTAGAGTAGCTGACTTTATGGAGTTGGGTGAATTAATGTGTATCGACGCACTTAACAGGGAGGAATCTTGCGGAGGACACTTCCGTGAAGAATTTCAGACCGAAGAAGGTGAAGCCCTCCGAGACGACGAGAATTTTGCCTTTGTATCGGCATGGGAGTATAGGAATGAAAGTCAATGGGAACTCCATAAGGAGGAACTCGTGTATGAAAACATTAAGATTGCCCAGCGTAGCTATAAATAATCATGAGCCAAGGTAATATGAATCTCACCCTGAAAGTTTGGCGACAAAAAAACAGCCGATCAGAAGGGTATTTCGAAACACATGAATTATCAGGGATTTCACCCGATATGTCCTTTCTCGAAATGTTCGATGTGTTAAATGAAAAGCTGGTTGCTGAAAACAAAGAGCCAGTAGCTTTTGACCACGATTGTAGAGAAGGAATTTGTGGGATGTGTTCCATGTACATCAACGGTCGTCCTCATGGGCCACTCAAGGGGATTACGACTTGTCAATTGCATATGCGCTCTTTCAATGATGGTGATACAATCGTTGTTGAGCCCTGGAGAGCAGACGCGTTTCCAGTGATAAAGGATTTGGTAGTTGACCGAACATCCTTTGACCGAATCATAGCAGCAGGAGGTTATATATCTGTTAATACAGGTAATGCTCAGGATGCCAATTCCATTCCGGTGCCTAAGGAGGATGCAGATGAAGCATTTATGTCGGCAGCCTGTATTGGATGCGGAGCTTGTGTAGCTGCGTGTAAAAACGCATCAGCCATGCTATTTGTGGCCGCTAAAGTGTCGCAGCTAGCCTTGTTACCCCAAGGGCAGGCCGAACGTACGCTCCGTGCCGAAAAAATGGTTGCGCAAATGGATGAGGAAGGTTTTGGTGCTTGTACCAATACGGGGGCGTGTTCCGCTGAATGCCCTAAAGAGATCAGTTTGGAAAACATTGCCCGCCTCAACCGAGAATATATGAAAGCGAAATTGAGTTCCAAAACGGTCTAATCTAGGAACCAACCGTAGATTATAAGAGTTGTACCTTCAGTAGAGACCCACGCGTCAATGCTGAGGGTTTTTTATTTTCCAATCTTTTATCTATTTAATATGTCGTTCAACTCAGATTCATTAATTCGATCTAGAAGAAGTGTTTACCCCCCCAGTTTTATAGATAAACCGATCCCAAAAGAAACGATCCTGGAGTTATTGGAAAATGCCAATCACGCACCTACCCATCGTATCACCCAACCTTGGCGCTTTTGCGTGTTTGTTGGGGAGGGAAAACGGAAATTGGCTGAATTCATGGCCGAAAATTATAGGGCTACTACACCTGCCTCTTCCTTTTCACAAGCCAAATACGATACCACACGTGATAAAATTTTAAGAGCCGGAGCTATCATAGCCATCAATGTACAGCTTCATCCCCATTTGGTTCCGGAATGGGAGGAAATTGCCGCTACAGCAGCTTCGGTACAAAACCTTTGGTTGTCGGCCTGGGAGAGAGGGATTGGTGGCTACTGGAGTAGTCCGGCAAATGCTTTGGAACCTCTTAAGGAGTATATGCAGCTGCCCGAAAATCAAAAGACTATAGGTTTGTTTTATTTAGGTTATCACAACGCACCCGAGATGCCCGCTCGACGTACACCCATCGAAGAAAAAGTAGTTTGGATGGAAGATTAACCCTTCCATCCAAACCCTGGTTTATACTACTTTTACAACAACTTTCAACAGGAATTCATCCATCTCGATCTCTGTCAAAGTCAGACCGTTTTCTTCATCGATAAATTGTAGATCAATGGCTTGCACTTCCTGACAGATATACGATTTATTGGCCAACAGCGAACGTGTCAACACTTCGTTATTATCGAGGAGCGAAATCTGAATCTTGTCGGTAACTTCAAAACCGCTTTCCTTGCGGAGATTCTGAATACGGTTGATAAAATCACGAGCTATTCCTTCACTTCTCAGTTCGTCGGTAACCGTAATATCCAACGCTACGGTAACAGATCCTTCCGTTGCAACAGACCATCCCGGTACGTCTTCAGTGATGATTTCCACATCGGATAAACTGAGGGAAATGTTTTCCTCCTGAATTGTCAGATCGAATTTGCCATTCGTTTCAAGAGCCCGAATGTCGGTGTCCGTAAACTGGGCGATCTGAGCTGCGATATCCTTCATTTTTGGGCCGTATTTTGGACCTAAAGTTTTGAAGTTAGCCTTAATTCGTTTTTTCAAAATTCCGGTTTCGTCGTCAATGAATTCGACCGATTTGACATTTACTTCGGTCAAAATAATCGGGATGACCTTTTCGATCCAGCCCCGGGTTTGTTGATTTAAGACCGGTATCAACACTTTTGACAACGGCTGTCGGACTTTTAATTTATGGCGTTTCCGGAGTGAATGAACGAGTGAACAGATGGTTTGAGCCAGCTCCATTGAATTTTCTAACTCCCTATCCTTCAACGAAGCATCAACATCCGGCCAGTTAGTTAAATGAACCGATAGCGATTCGTCCGACACGTTTTTATAAAGCCACTCCGCAAAGAACGGCGCAATAGGTGCCATCAGTTGGGATACAGTCGTCAGACATTTATGAAGCGTGCTGTAGGCAGCGATTTTATCGGCCGTCAACTTCCCTTTGGTGTCACTCCCTGTCCAGAATCGTCTCCGATTAAGCCGAACGTACCAATTTGATAGCTGTTCATTTACAAAATCCTGGACAAGTCGCCCCGCTTTCGTAGGATTATATTGGTCGTATTGCTCTCCGACGTCGTGGATCAATTTGTTCAATACCGAGAGAATCCAACGATCCAGCTCCGTATGTTTTCCCTCGGAAGGGTCGATGTTCCTGTGATTGTAGCCATCTAAATTGGCATACAATGCAAAGAAATTGTAGGTGTTAAATAATGTTCCGAAGAATCTTCTCTGAACCTCGGTTATGCCGTCGAGATTAAACTTGAGGTTGTCCCAGGGTTCGGCATTGGTGATCATATACCAACGAGTCGCATCGGGGCCGTACTCTGCAAGTGTCTTGAACGGGTCTATGGCATTGCCCAGTCGTTTCGACATTTTATTCCCATTCTTATCCAGAACCAGACCGGTTGAAACCACATTTTTAAATGCCACCGAATCGAAGAGCATCCCTGCTATAGCATGCAATGTAAAGAACCAACCACGAGTCTGATCGACACCCTCTGAGATAAAATCAGCTGGGTAATTGCTTTCAAAAATCTCCTTATTTTCGAACGGGTAATGCCATTGTGCATAGGGCATGGCTCCGGAATCGAACCATACATCGATCAAATCCGGCTCCCGGTACATGATATTTCCTTTTTCAGATACCAGATATATCCGGTCTACATAGGGTCGATGTAAGTCGAATTCACCTGCTTCAATTTGGGCTATAAACCTTTCGTTGTCCTGCTTTTGCTCGGCAGTCAACACCTGGGTCGTGTTGGCTTCCTGAATGAGCCTTTTCAGTTCTTCAATTCCCCCAACGCAGATTTCCTCACCTTGTTCCGACTTCCAAATGGGTAGGGGAGTGCCCCAATAGCGGCTGCGACTAAGGTTCCAGTCGACCAAGTTTTCGAGCCAGTTGCCAAAACGACCGGTACCTGTACTTTCAGGGAACCAGTTGATGGTTTGGTTTAATTCGACGAGCTTATCTCGTACAGCCGTGGTGCGAATAAACCAGCTGTCAAGGGGGTAATAGAGTACCGGTTTATCGGTCCGCCAACAATGGGGGTAGGTATGTTCATATTTTTCAACCCGGAATGCCTTTCCTTCTTCCTTCAGCTTAATAGCGATAAGCACATCGGTGGGTTTAAAGTCAGGATCCTCCTGAACCTCTTGTGGGTAGTATTCCGGTTTTACATATTTACCACCAAATTCACCGATTTCTTTGACAAACTTCCCTTGTCGGTCGACGATAGGAACTTCTTTTCCAGTATCGTCGATCACCATAATTGCAGGGATGTCGTTAGCTTGCGCAACCCGGAAGTCATCGGCTCCAAAGGTAGGTGCTGTATGAACAATTCCGGTACCGTCTTCCGTGGTCACAAAATCTCCTACCAATACCCGAAATGCGGGTTTCGAAGGTTGTACGTAGGGTAACAGTTGTTCGTATTCTATGTCTTTTAATTGACTTCCCGTGAATTCGGCAACAATGCTCCAGGGTAGAATTTTTTTATCCGAATCGGCATAGGTGTCAAAACCTTGGTCTTTCCCTTTCTCATTGAAGAAGTTCGACACCAGGTCCTTAGCAAGTATTACGTTGACGGGTGTATGCAGGTAAGGATTAAATGTCTTTACCATGACATAAGTGATGGAAGCACCTACGGTCAAAGCCGAGTT
>JBAYRB010000158.1:0-6229 GCA_041676905.1 Spirosomataceae bacterium | reverse complement strand
GGTTCGGCCGATTGCCACGCATTATGGACAATTTTTTTCCAAAGGCGGTCTGCATCTATTTCATTTTCAAACAGGGGTTTGTCGCTGCCAATAGGGAATTGTTGTTTATAGGTGGTCCCTGCCTCAGCTGCTTTCATGAAGGCATCGTCGATTCGAACCGAAATGTTGGCGCCGGTGACCTTCCCTGCTTCCATCTTGGCATCGATAAAGCGTTCTGCATCGGGATGGCGTATTGAAATGGTCAGCATGAGCGCGCCCCTTCGGCCGTCTTGCGCCACCTCTCGGGTCGCATTCGAAAAGCGTTCCATAAAGGGTACGATACCCGTCGATGTCAAGGCGGCATTTTTTACCGGAGAACCCTGGGGACGAATATGGGAAAGGTCATGGCCTACACCCCCTCGTCTTTTCATCAATTGTACTTGTTCTTCCTCGACTTTCATGATGCCCCCATAGGAGTCAGCATTACTGCTTCCAATCACAAAGCAATTGGAAAGAGAGGCGACCTGGAAATTATTTCCGATTCCGGTCATCGGACTTCCTTGCGGAATGATGTACTTGAAACCTTTGATCAATTCATAGATTTCAGACTCGGATAGGGGGTTCGGATAACGGGTTTCGATGCGCGCGATTTCCCGGGCGATTCTCCTATGCATGTCATCCGGTGTGCATTCGTAGATAACACCGAACGAATCTTTTAAAGCATACTTGTTAACCCAAACCCGGGCTGCCAGCTCGTCGCCGTTGAAGTAAGTAAGAGAGGCTTGATAGGCCTCTTCCGGTGTGTACGTTTTTGTTTCGGTGGGATGTGTTGCAATGTCCATAGTCAATAATTTGAATAACGTTTTTCGATTGCTAGTCCCAAAGTTAAATTTTAAACTTCGTGTAAGCTAAAGAATTGTTGGAAAATATTTTATTGAATTATTTAACGCGTTGGGAATTAGAAAAATTGCAAAAATAGTTTTGTAACTCCCTGACATTTAGCGGCTTATGGATTTTGGAAAGCTGTATTGTTAACAATATTTTAGAATAATTGAAATTTTTGAAAAATATTGTTGTATTAAAATGGGAAGTTTTTTAGTGGAGCATTAAATCCAATCGCACGATAAATTTAACAGAAATTTAGAACCTTTGCACTATTTTAAACGATAAAAATTCGTTCATAAATAAGAATGAGGGGAAGCCATTTATCTAAGCGATTGAGGCAGAATAAGTAACCGTATAATAAAAAAAACTCCTGTATACTCCAGGGCGGCTTATGCCTGGCGAAGAGGATACAGGAGTTCTTATTTAGGTAAGACTACAAGCGAATTTGTGTGCTTTTCCCGCTGTATACTCCCTGGGGTAAATCAATGATGAATAAGGTCTTTTGTCCTTCTGTGAGGGTCCGGTACTGATCCCCTTTTGAAGTATATTGGCCATCTACCCAAAGATTAATTCGATTCAGCTTACGGGATGGATCGGCGACCGTCAGCTCGGTAATGCGTCCGTTTTTCGCTTTAAGCATAACTAAACCGGGACTATCCACCGTAATTGATTTTCCTTCACCGATGTCGAGGGTGCCGGCTTTATAAAATACGGCTTGTACAATTCCCTCTTTCTGATGAATTACTGCCTGGATTGAATCATTGTTTGACACAATCTTAATGGATCGGTTGTTACGGCTCGTCTCCCGGAGCGCATCTTCGCTCACACATGGAACAACGATATAGGCATAGGATGCCTTCCTGGGTTTTTTCCCATGGTCAAACCACAATGAAAAAACATCTTTACTAACTAATTCTGTGCTAATGTTTTTTTGATCTGTTATATCCGACCAACGACCTGTCTCAGTTTGGTTCGACAATGTGACAGTGGCAGGTTCAGGGAAAAGGTATCCAATTTGATTATGATGGACCCATTTTACATTGGACAAGCTTCTTTTGCCTCGAGGTAGCGTTTGGGGAGAACCATTTTGTTCAATTTTGACGTCACCTCGCATGAGCGTTTGGTTGACAGTTGTGACGACGTCAAATTCTGATTTAGATTGGATATCGGTACCCAGGCAAACGTATTCTTGATCAAAGAAGAACCATGACTTCTTGGCCTCTAAGGGATCGTGGGGGCTTTTAAAGTCAAAAACAACTGCTCCAATCATTCCATCGGTAACGGCACCTACAAAATCGGTCAGACCTTCTTTTTGAATTTCAGTAGGGCTTGGTAGTGCTGGTTTTTGTACAATGGTAGTGCCCGAGATTTTTTGCCAATCGTATACGGGCCAAATATCGTGATACTCATCGCCCTTTAACATCAAATAATTGGTACCATCTGCGCGATGATGGGTGGGTTTTCCGGGACCGTTATAGGGTTCTTCCATGTTTCGGTTGCGGGTTGAAAACATCCGGACGGTGGTATAGTAACAAGGGCGTTGAATGACGAAGTGTTCAGTTTGCCAGAAAAATTTAGCAAAGGATGCCGAGGGTTTACTTTCCCCTTTGCGTAAGCGAATGATTTCTTCCAATTCGTCTTTTCTATAATTGGTGCTCACCAACAAACGTTCAATTTCCAGCGTCCCTTTTGGTGTAAAGCTCGTCTTTTGCGTAATGCTGCGATTTTTTACACTTACATCGTCATAGACACCATACACCATTTGTTTATACACACCTTCCAGGTAATAATCGATCAAATGATTGATTTTTTCCTGAGAGAATTTATAGCGGGTACCGGCCACATAATAAGACCATTCCCCAAAAGCGTTGGCGTATTTTCCATAGCCATAGGACGACGTATTATTGACCCGATCGACACGGTGATGGAAGCTGTAGTCATGTTGCATACCTCTTTCGCCGGTTGAAAACTTCAATTCACCTTCGATGATTCGAATGATTTGGTCGAATTCATCATACTTACCCTGGAATAATAGACTTTTGGCTAAGATGCCAGCAATCACGATCCGATCCCCACTGGGGCGTGCTCCCGACGCATTCATGTGGGCTCTACCGACTATGGGGAGTAATTGATCCACGAGATCTTTGGGAAGTTCGTCACCGATTACCAGCAAAAGATGCACTAGGTTAGTGGGAGTCGTGATCTGGTTATCGTGCCAGTTGTCACCGATAAAATCGTTTTTAGCCCAAAACCGAAGACTTTTTTCGAGCTTAGCTTTCAGTTGTTTGTCCTGATAATAGCGGGAAGAGGGAATTTTATAGGCTTTAGCCAAATTGAATAGCCCCGCTGTATGAAAGCGATGAGGGAAGCCGGCTGTGCGACTCAGATCGGCATAGTTGATCCCCGAAAATCGACCGTCATCTTCGATACGGGATAGAATATTTTCGATTTCGCCGTCGCGTACCCCTCCCCTTAGCAACTCGTCCAATACCCTTTTTTTAATGAGATTGATATCGGCATCCTGTGCGAATGCTTGCGGTGTTAGAAAAAAAAATAATAGAAAAGCAAAGCTGTATCGTAGTAGAAATTTCATAAAAGGTAATGGTCAAGTAAATTGTAAAACACTTTTAGAAAGGGGCAGCTCAGTAGATTCTACTAGCTTAAATGCGCGTAAATGGCGCTTATTGACCTATTTTAATTCGGTTTCACCTTCTAGAATTTACAATTTTTCTTTCTTAATGAAAAAGAAGGGCTTTACTTTGTGATCGATGATAAGACTTACAATCGTTACTTAATTTCAAACCGTTAAAATCTTTTTATTACCTAATGAAAAATTTTCTGTTCCTTTTCTCCTTCCTATTGTTTGTTCAGGTAACCTTTGGTCAGAGAGAGACCGAAGAGGTTTTCGTGACTGCTAGCAAGGGTAAAACGGGGTTCCAAATTAATGACAAGGGTGAACTGCAAGTCAATGTCACCCCCAAAGACCTCAAGAAATTTAAATCCAGGGGGTATATTACCTATCAAGACCTGGGTGCCCGAGGAGATGGAAAGGCCGATGATATTGATGCGATCGCAGCGACACACGCCGTAGCTAACGAACATAAATTAAAGGTCAAGGCAAATGACGGAGCTACCTATTATATAAGTGGTAAAAGAAGGACGGCCATCGTCCGCACCGATACAGACTTTGGGAAAGCTGCCTTTGTCATCGACGACCGAAATGTTGAAAACCGCAATGCATCCGTTTTTTTAGTAACCTCCGAGAAAAAACCTTTCAAACCAGAAGGTATCACTACGTTAAAAAAAAATCAGACCAAAGTCAGTGGAACTTATCCAGGAACCTGCCTCATCACCGTTACCAATTCCAATGTTAAACACTATATTCGTTTCGGTCCGAATCAAGACAATGGATCCTCGCAAACCGACATTTTTGTGGTGGATAGGAACGGAAATGTGGATATGAATGCTCCTATCATCTGGGATTTTGATCAAATTACGGAAATAGAAGCCCTCCCCGTCGATGAGGATATTCTCACGATTACGGGTGGAAAGTTTACTACCATCGCCAATCAAGCTGAATCCAAGTACACCTACTACAGTCGCAACATCGGAATCCGTCGTTCCAACGTGGTTGTCGATGGATTAGTGCATTTGGTTACCGGTGAGGGTGAGCATGGTGCACCCTATGGTGGTTTTCTCAATATCAATAATTGCGCCTATGTAACGGTGAAAAACACGACGTTAACAGGTCGCAAAACCTACCGAACGATCGGTTCAGCAGGCGTGCCCGTTTCTATGGGAAGCTACGATCTCTCAGTAGGACGAGCAATCAGTGTTTCTTTCATAAATTGTAAGCAAACCAACGACATTACCGATCGGACCTATTGGGGAATCCTAGGCTCAAACTACTGTAAGAACTTGGTTTATGATAACTGTGAATTTTCCCGCTTTGATGCGCATAAAGGGGTAGCCAATGCAACGATTCGGAATTCTAAATTGGGGCACATGGGCATAAATGCCATTGGTAGTGGTACGTTACTGGTAGAGAATACGACACTTTACGGGGGAAGCTTAGTCAATTTAAGGTCGGACTATGGAAGTACCTGGCAGGGGGATTTTATTATTCGCAACTGCGTTTTCGTTCCTAATAACGGTAGAACCAGCAGTCCGTCTCTCATAAACGGATCCTACTCGGGCCAACATGATTTCGGCTATACCTGTTATATGCCCGAGCGAATCATCATTGAAAATTTAAAGATTGATGATTCAAATCATCCAGAAAACTATGAAGGGCCGGCTATTTTCTCCAATTTCAATTCGAAATACACCGATGATTCTTATGTGGAAAAATATCCTTACATCCGGACGAAGGAGGTCGTCTTAAAGAACATTTCGACAGCGAGTGGCAAACCCGTTAGAATTAGCAGTAATCCGGTGATGTTTAAATCCGTAAAAGTTAAGTCAGAATAGATTATAGCTTTAAAAGACATGAAAACCCACTCGAGGGCATAAGCTTTAGGGTGGGTTTTTTCGTTATGTACCCGAACAACCATGAAAATTGTGAAGGATAACATACGCAAATCACATCCGATCCCCCGTTTTGTCTTCTATGTGCTAGTCCTATTGCATACGAATGTATGGGCACAGTTTCAAAACCCGGGCGTCTACAGTCGACAAGTGGGAGGTGTTCTTTATGAATGGATTCCCAGTGAAAACGTTACGGTTGAGATAAACAATGGCCGGGTGAGAATCGTCGCGCCAGAAAGCAAACGATCTTGGAACGGTAAAAATGATTGCCGTCGGTACTTATTGGGTGATATTTACGATAATCTGTTGCCTGAATCCGAAGTTGAAGCTCTTTTTAAGGAAGGACTAGCGCTAAATCCGGGCAATTATGCTTTTCGAATCATTTATGTCAATGCTTCCAATCTGCAAGACGTAAAAGCAAACTTGTGGAACTTGATGGGGATCGGTAGCGGTAGTGCCGACGACAATTCCGCCATGATGGAAACCCTTTATCTTTCAATCACGGCTTCCCAGGCTTCGGGGGTGGGGATACAAATACCGAGTGACTTGCTAAGGGTGAGTTGGTTGCCTCATTATCAATTACTTCCCTATGATTTAAACCTCCCCCCCCACAAGGGTTTCGGGACGACCCGCTATATAGTGAACGTACCAAAAGAGCAGTTGTTTAAAAAAGCGACTCATTTTCAATATGTGTATAGTTGGCTCGACAATGTTCCCGCCTCTCGAAAATGGAAGAATATTCAGGCTTATAACCAGGCAGGTCAATTGGCACAACCTGACTGGGTCATAGCCCATTCGATTGTAGATAAGGATTTTATCACGGTTGCCGAGTTGGCCG
>JBAYRB010000157.1:0-6260 GCA_041676905.1 Spirosomataceae bacterium | reverse complement strand
GTCTGGGAGTGTACTAGACCAGTCGTTACGACCACTCACATCTAAATACACCATGTCTTTGAACCCAAAGGTTGCCATCCCATAAATGCTGTGGACGCCCCGTTCAAAACGGCTGTTAGAGTAGTTAAGGTTGGCGGGAAGGATGTTTTGAATGGTATAAACACCGGGTACAATAAGACCCGCCTGCTCTTTAGAACCTACAAAAGCATTGTTCCCATTTTGGTAACGGATGTTTCCTCCCGCGGAAACTGAGAGATGGAAGTCAGACAAATTCTTTTTGTAGGTCGCCAAGAAATCGGCATTGCTTTCGAAATTCTTGATATTCATCAATCCGTAAACGCCCCGACCGTCTTCGCTATAACTATTAGCGATTTTGGTCTCTCTTTGCTCGTTATACGTGTCGAGACCATAGCGCACCATCAAACTGAAATCGTTTGAAATTTGCCAATCGGCTTTGATATTCCCGTAAATACGATCCCGTACAAAGCTGTTATTCACCTCATAAGCCAGGAAATAGGGGTTATTCATACCGGGTAGTGCTACAAATTGCTGTAAGCCTTCCTGTCCTGGAACCCAGTAATCTTTGAAATCCAGGATATTCATGTGAGGTGAGACTTTGTAAGCCCATTCCAATGGGTTGGTACCCCGTTCCGAAGCCGGGCGGTTATTCGAGTTATTCCGGCTGAAATCCAGATTTGTGCTCAGGCTTAAGTTCTTTGCAACCTTAATACCGGAGTTAATATTAAGCGTATTTCGATACAAGTCTGAGTTGGGTACAATACCCCGGTGACTCATATTGGAATAAGAAATACGATAGTTATAGTTAGCAGAACTATTAGCTACTGATAGACCATTGGTAGTTGTGATTCCGGTTCGAACAAAATTTTTGATGTTATCGGGATAGGATACCAAGGGTGTAGGAATTTTTTTTCCGTCTGCTCCGACGGGGCTATTCCATTGTACGGCGGTATAACCTTTGTCAAGTTCAGCCCCAAATAGGTAGCCAGCTGATTCCTGGATGAGCGAACCCAGAGGATTCGTCAAAGGGTTTCCAGAAATTTCTACGGGAATAGCCGAAAACTGTCCGGGACCAAATTTATGGTGCCATCTCAAATATTTGTAAGGCCGGTCGAACACTGTATTGGACGAAACCGTTACGGTCATTTTATCAACTCCTTGCCCGCTTTTGGTGGTGATCAACACCACCCCATTACCTGCTCTTGAGCCATAAAGGGCCGCCGCACTCGGACCTTTCAAGACGGTTACGCTTTCGATATCTTCAGGGTTAAGGCTGGAGATTGCGTTTCCGTAGTCCACACGGTTGTCCCGACCGATTTGACCGACGTTGTTCAACGAGTTAGCAACGGGCACCCCGTCAATGACAAAAAGTGGCTGGTTATCATTATTCAATGACGTAGCCCCCCGAATGACCATACTCACCGATGAGCCGGTACCGCCAGTTTGATTAATGGTAACACCGGCGACTTTCCCCGACATCGCATTGAGAATATTCTCTTGCGATACTCTTACAAACTCATTTCCATCTACTTTGGCAATGGAGTAACCCAGGCTACGCTCCTCTCTTTTTATACCCAAGGCCGTAACCACAGCTTCTTGCAATAATTCAGCACTTTCAGCCATTGAAATTTCAAGTACTTCCCGATTCCCTACCAGGACTTCTTGCGTCTCAAAACCAATGTATGAAACCACCAATACCTGGTCGGGACCGTCCCCGATGCGTAACGTAAAGTTCCCAGAAGCATCGGTCGTTGTACCGGTCTGCGTTCCCTTTAAAAGGATATTGACACCCGGTAAGGGTGATCCATCCTCACCGGAAACGACCCGCCCACGAATGGTCCGGTCCAGTGCCTCCATTTTTAACGTCGCAGCTTTAGCCGGATGGGCACTGACGCCCACCGGGGAGATCACGAGCATTCCGATCGTAATTGGCACCGCTGCCGCAATGCAAGTACGAAACAGTTTTAGTTGAATAGATTTTTTTTTCATACAAAACGGGTTTTGAGTATTAATGTCAGCCTGCTATGTTGTTATGCCTGCATACCATTGAAAGCTTATAAAAATTCATTATTCTGTACCTAAATCATACTACTACTCACCTCCCCTAAAAGTACTATCGTACCTTCATATAAAAACAAAATTTTTTTTATCGATGAAAAAAACCTAGGGTCCGAACTATTTTTTTTAGCTCCAGCTCCACCACCTACCCTGCTGATTTCCAACTTCCTATCACGAGAAATGCAGGCCATAATGTCAGCTTAAGAACTGTTGGAAATTTTAGTAGAATGAAAAATTCGTTTATAATTGGGTGTCCCCTTCTTTTAAACTATAAAGGAAAGAGGTCAACGATCACGTTACTTGTACTTGTAAACTGATACACTTCTTAAATGAAAAAATCACTTCTCACCATTGGCTTTATTTTCTTGGCTTTCCAAGGAATGAATGCTCAGGTCATCACTAACGACGGGGCTTGGTGCTGGTTCAGCGATCCGAGGGTAATTTATGCCGGTCCCGATAAAAACCAAATTATCACCGGATGGGTAACTAAAGACGGTAGCGTAGAGGCGGCGTCCCTGGATCTGCAGTCGGGAAAAACAGAAAAAAAAGTTCTTTACCCTCAATTAGAAATAGACGATCACGATAATCCGGCTTTTTTAGCGCTACCGGATGGGAATCTATTGGCCATGTATACCTGGCATGGGGGGAAACCCGGAAAATGGGGCGTAATCCAAAATACAACGACGAAACCCGGAGATGTGACGAGTTTTAGTGAACCGACCGTATTTGTGCCAAGAACCGATGAGCTCGTTCAGAAATTTGTCAGAGAAACCTACACCTATGCTAATCCGTTTCGGCTCGAAAAAGAAAACAATCGATTGTATTGTTTCGGCCGGTGGATTGGCTTCAAGCCCAACATGGTCACTTCTGACGATCAGGGTAAAACATGGTCGGATCCCAAGGTTGTGGTAACGTCGCCCACGTTGGATGTTCAGAACAGACCTTATGTGAAATATTATTCCGACGGAATTTCCAAAATCCATATGATCTTTACCGATGGACACCCACGCGTGGAACCCACCAACTCGGTATACTATTGCTATTATGAAAATGAAGCATTTTGGAAAGCCGACGGTAGCAAAATTTGCACTATTGATGAATTGCCTTTTCACCCCAGTGATGCCAGTGTGGTTTACCAAGCAACCCCAGAACTCGGTAAGGCATGGATATTTGACCTAGCCATCGACCAGGATAAACCGGTGGTAGCCTATACGCGTTACCCGAATGACACCCTACACCATTATTATTACGCAATATATGAGAAGGGGCAGTGGGTACACCATAAAATCATAGAATCCGGGCGTTGGTTTCCCCACACCCAACCGAATACGGAAGAGCGAGAGGTAAATTATTCGGGAGGGCTGACATTTGACCCTGCCAAACCTTCTGTTTTATATCTGTCACACCAAGTCAATGGGCGCTTTGAAATCAGTAAAGCTCAAAAGAAAAAAGGAGGTAAAAAATGGAAACTTACACCCGTCACACAGAATTCGAGCTACGACAATGTTCGTCCGTTTGTTCCTCGCCATCGTACAAAAAATCAGAAAAATGTATTGGTATGGATGCAAAATCGTTCGTATATCCATTATACCAATTACGATAGTTCCATCTTATATAAGATCATTAAATAAAGGGGGAAGCGAGGAAAGGTTTCCCTACGCCTTTCTATTTCCTAAGGTAATTCTAATACAAAAACATACCTAATTGATAAGGAATCCCCATTGCTCTAACTGATGGGGATTCTTTTTTTGAACTCCGTTCGGACCATATTCCTACTATAAAAATTTGATAATTAGGCAGTAGTTACGACTTTTAGGTGGATATAGTAGAGTTGAAGGTGAATGATTCCTCTACCACTAAACCCTATTTTTTCGGCTATATACCGGTAACCATGAGGACACTACTCATTATTTGTTTGATTTGCTTTCCTTGGACTGCAGAAGCGGCAACCTGGAAAGTGGGTTTGGGTAAAGTTGATATTACCCCACAAAATCCCATACGTCAGGGCGGCTACGCTGCCCGGAACAAACCCTCTGAGGGAATACGAACGCCACTTTGGGTGAAAGCCCTAATGGTGACTGATGCAAAGGGGAAAAAAGCCGTATTGGTAACAGCCGATATTATTCGTTATCCTAGGTTTATCAGTGATTCCATTCGAAATGAATTGCTCCGACGTTATAAGCTGGAAAAGAGTCAAATCATCTTAAATGGCTCCCATACCCATTCAGGGCCAGAAATAAATGTCCATAATCTCCAATACATGGCTACGGCTGAGGAGCTGAAAAAGGTAGCCGAATTTTCAGGGATCCTTTATAAGGCTACACTACAAGCCGTGGATGCTGCCATGAAGAATCCATTTGAAGCAAAAATTTGGAGCGGCAGTGGTATCGCACGCTTTGCTGTTAATAGACGCAATAACAAAGAATCGGAGATCTTAAACCTGGCTGAATTAAAAGGCCCCTTCGATCACAGTGTACCTGTGCTTAAAATCGTAGATCAAAGTAATTCAGTTCGGGCATTCGTTTTCGGATATGCATGTCATCCCACCGTTTTATCCGATTATCTAATTTCTGGTGACTATCCGGCTTATGCGCAGATGAGTCTTGAAAAAAAATTCCCGGGAGCACAAGCCATGTTTTTCATTGGCGCTGCGGGTGATCAAAATCCGTTGCCCCGACGAAGTGTTCCCTTAGCTATTAAATATGGGGAAGAACTCGCACTTGCCGTCGAAGCCGCGTGTAACAGTCCGATGACGGAATTAGAACCTACCCTTAATTACAGTTATCGTGAAATCGACTTACCCTACGAAAAAGCCCCTCCTAGCCGAGCTGAACTGGAAAAAGTTGCCTCCGACACCCTAACCCATCCGAATTGGATTGTAAACCAGGCTCGGGTTTTATTGGATCGTCTTAGCCGTGGGGAAAAACTACCGGGGAGTTACCCCTACCCTGTTCAAATTTGGCAAATGGGCAAGCAGGTTATAGTTACCCTGGGAGGTGAAATCGTGGTGGAATACGCATTAGCGGTCAAAAAACGTCTTGGACCCCAAACGATCGTGATGGGATATAGCAATGATTTGATGGCTTATATCCCTTCGCTTAAGGTTTTGCAGGAGGGTGGTTACGAAGGTAGTCGTTCTCCTCTTTTTACTACCCCCTGGCATCAGGCCATCGAGTCGAATATTATCGAAGAAGTGGTACGTCAGGCACGTTCGCTAGGCATTTCTGCCTTATAAATTAAATCCAATATATGATGACTTTTTATCCATTTTTAAAAGCATATTCATAAATAAAATACTATTTGGTTATCTCCCCCATACCCCCTAATCCTGACCGGCAAATCATATTTTTTAACGATGATTATTCTTTAAAATTTGGATAATAAAACACAATCTACTACATTAGCTAATAATTCCGGGTACGTACCCGGAAAGTTTCGCAGAAAATAAAATTTCGCAAAAATGGCCACTAAAAAGCAGTCGAGAAGAGAATTTCTTTTGAAGAACGCTGCCGGCGGATTGGGAGCAGTGCTTGCCCCTTCCCTATTGTCCGCACATTCCCTGACAATCGCCTCTACCCTTTCTGAGAAGCCTGCCCTATTAGGGGGTACTCCGGCTTGGTCGAAAAGCAGGTGGCCTAAATGGCCACGTTGGGTACCGGAAACCGACGAACCACGGGTGTTGGAAGTTTTAAGGAGCGGGGTTTGGTCCAGAGCGGGCGTGGTAACTGAATTCGAGAAAGAATGGGCCAGTGCGATCGGAACGAAACGATGCCTCGCCTTAGTCAATGGTACTAATTCTTTAGTAACAGCCTTAGCACAATCGGGCGTAGGTGCTGGTGATGAAGTGCTGGTTCCGCCCTATACGTTTATAGCTACCGTTACCGCTGTTTTAAGCAATAATGCGGTTCCTGTATTTGTCGATATTGACCCTTTGACCTACCAAATGGATCCGGCTAAAATCGAAGAAAAGATTACTCCGCGAACCAAGGTCATCCTACCCGTTCATATCCTCGGATTACCGGTTGATATGAAGCGGATCAATGCCATCGCTAAAAAACACAATCTAAAAGTCATAGAAGACGCGTGTCAGGCGCATTTTGCCGAAATAGATGGCAAAAGAGTGGGCTCCTGGGGGGACGCCGGGTGTTTTAGTTTTCAAAATTCCAAGAATTTGCCCATCGGGG
>JBAYRB010000156.1:0-6297 GCA_041676905.1 Spirosomataceae bacterium | reverse complement strand
TGAAATTAAAAACCAACCTCTGTTTTTCAGGTAAGCGGAGTAATGCTTTTTGTAATTTGAGTTGAATTTCATCCCCACCCACTAGAGGATCGGTTTCGAGCTGATCTTCCAATACGCGCTGCACATCCTCCAACGGCACCTGGGCTTTTCGCTTTTTGCGGTTTAAGAAATTTATTGCTTCATTGGAAGCGATGCGATAAATCCAGGTGTACAGCTGAGCGTCTCCCCGGAAATTCTCCAACCCATTCCAAATTTTAATAAAAACTTCCTGGGTGACATCATCCGTATCATCGTGATCGATCAACATTTTCCGTACCATCCAATAGACCTTTTGTTGGTATTTTTCAACCAATGCGTTAAAGGCTTTTAGCTTACCTTCCTCCTGCCGGAAAAGTTCCAATAACTCCTGATCGGTCATCCTACATAGGTAAACTACCAACGATCTTCCCGTTGGTAGTTACTTTCTTTCAACAAAGTTAAAAGGATTAGTCAATTGTCAATAAAAGAGCCCGTTTCAGGGCTCCTTAAATTATCCTCTGCGAGCAATAACTTTCTTGGCGGCTGCTACAATATCTGGAGCCGTCAAGCCATATTTTTTCATGAGCTGATCAGGTGTACCGCTCTCACCAAAACTATCATTGACAGCCACATATTCTTGTGGAACCAATAGATTCTTCACTAAAACCTGAGCTACACTATCTCCTAAACCACCTAAACGATTGTGTTCTTCAGCCGTCACCACTGCTCTTGTTTTCGAAGCAGATTTCAAAATTGCCTCTTCGTCCAGAGGTTTAATGGTATGTATGTTGATAATTTCCGCATCAATCCCTTCCGCTGCCAATAATTCTCCCGCTAAAATCGACTCCCAAACCAAATGGCCGGTGGCAAAAATGCTTACGTCAGCTCCTTCATTCACCATCCAAGCTTTACCAATTTCAAATTTTTGATCTGGATCCGTAAAAACTGGAACCACAGGACGGCCAAAACGAAGGTAAACAGGCCCCTCGTAATCGGCGATAGCAATCGTTGCAGCCTTGGTTTGATTAAAGTCACATGGATTTATTACGGTCATCCCTGGTAACATTTTCATCAAACCGATGTCTTCCAGGATTTGGTGAGTTGCCCCATCCTCGCCCAGGGTCAAACCTGCGTGTGACGCACAAATTTTTACGTTCTTGCCTGAGTAAGCTATACTTTGACGTATTTGATCATACACTCGACCGGTAGCAAAATTGGCGAAAGTCGATGCAAAAGGGATCTTCCCGCCGATTGTCATGCCTGCAGCTATTCCCATCATATTAGCCTCAGCAATACCGGTTTGGAAAAATCGTTCGGGATGATTTTTTATAAAAGCTTCCAGTTTTAACGACCCAACCAAGTCGGCGCAAAGGGCGACCACATTAGGATGGGTTTTACCTAAAATCTCCATGCCGGCGCCAAAACCAGAACGAGTGTCTTTCTTTTCTGTATATGTGTATTTTTTCATTATGATTTCTAAATTTAATGTACTTGGAAAAGGATTGGTTTAATAATCCCCCAGCGTTTCAGGTAGCTGGGCTAGCGCCGCCGCCAATTGTTCATCGTTAGGTGCCGTGCCATGCCACTTGTGTGTACCCATCATATAGTCGACACCATACCCCATTTCCGTATGCAAGATCACCATTACCGGTTTGCCTTTTCCGGCCGCCGCCTTTGCTTTATCAATACCTTCCAGCACCGACGCCATATCGTTCCCCCCGGGTAAATCAATTACCTCCCATCCAAATGCAGCGTACTTTTCACCTAGATTACGATTGTGTAGCACTTGTGCCGTAGGACCGTCTATCTGTTGTCCGTTATAGTCAATAAAAGCAATCAAATTATCGACTTTGTGGTGAGGTGCAAAGGCTGCTGCCTCCCAGATTTGTCCTTCCTGTTGCTCTCCATCACCCATCAAAACATACACCAGACTGTCGTCCTGATTCAACTTCTTGGCAAGTGAAGCCCCAATAGCCACAGACAAACCCTGTCCTAGGGAACCGGAAGCTATTCTCACGCCTGGAAGTCCTTCATGTGTCGTGGGATGTCCTTGTAAACGAGAATCTATTTTTCTAAAAGTAGCTAATTCGCTCACGTCAAAGTACCCGCGCCGTGCTAATACACTGTACCAAACCGGCGAAATATGCCCATTGGATAAGAAAAATAGGTCTTCCCCAATTCCGTCCATTGAAAATTGAGGCTTCCCATTCTCCTCCGCAAGTTTCATTTTCTTAAAATAAAGGGCTACAAGTAAATCCGTACATCCTAGGGAACCACCGGGGTGACCTGATTTACATCCATGTACCATACGGACAATATCCCTACGGACTTGGCCCGCTACATCTTCTAATTGTTTAATCTCCATTATACGAGGTTACGTTTTGTTATACTGTTCAGAATTATATTTACGCTTCGGATTGGTCACTTTTTAGTATTTGACTGACGTGCTCCTTGCTTTTCACTTTGGTAATCACTTCTTGGATAACCCCCTCTTCATCAATTACAAAGGTGGTCCTAAAAATACCCATGAAAGTTTTACCATACATTTTTTTCTCCCCCCATACACCATAGTCATTTACCATTCTTTTCTCTGTATCGGCAAGAAGGGGAAAGGGTAAATTATGTTTTGCTATGAATTTTCTGTGTGACTTTTCGTCATCTACACTCACTCCCACTACTTTATACCCCTTTGACATGAGGTATTCATAATTATCCCTCAAATGGCATGCCTGCGTAGTACATGTGGGGGTCGCGTCTCTAGGATAAAAATAAAGAATTAGTTTTTCCCCTTTAAAATCCGACAAAGATACCCAATTGCCGTCTTGGTCTTTTTCCTTAAAATCAGGGGCTTTATCCCCAACTGATGGCATCATTCCAATTAAATTCGTTAATCAAATCGTGCAAATTTACGTTTAATTGTTAACTATACATTTTCTGATTAATGAAAAGACTATCGTGGATTTGAATTCCATCAACGACGTTTGGATTTAGTTTCGACAATGGGCGCCTGGATTAAGCGTATATTTCCGGCGTTATCGCGCACTTCAAGTTCTAGCTCACCGCTGAAAGGAACTGATTCATCTAACTTTTCGGACCAAATGTAATTGTTCTTGTATTCATAGTTCATTAAAACCCATTGTCCGTCAACCTTTGCCTTGAAAGAGGAAATACCCGAGAGCTCATCACTGATGCGCGCACTGATCTTTCCAGGATGGCATTCAAGTAGACGAACCCGTGGTGGAATGGTATCTGTCAACGGCAGAAATTCTCCCAATTCCCGGGTTGTAAAATGGATTTGGTCTCCCTTCCATTGGCCACCCAAAAAACTATCTCGTCCGTTAACACGACGATAAATATGGGTTTTTCCCTTTAACGAATCGGCGATTTCAACTTTGTAACGAATCTCAATAGTATTTCGCAATGGCCAGGTATAATCATTGACCTTCAACAGATTCCCCTCCTGATTGAGGTACAGATATAGTGTATCAAATAAACTTTTCTCCGTGAAATCAATAGCCAAATCCCCTGATTCATATCGATAGTTCAAAGCAGGAGGCACCTTTGCTTTATAGCCGGTCAAAAATAGTTCCCCCCCAACACGAACCGAGTCGGGCAACCCGTGGTGTAGCCCCCACAGATATACCCAGTGATTCCCTTCTGAATAAGCGGGTTCCGCTGTTATTTCATGGTTATCCACAAAAAACAAGGCTAGCCGCTCGGAGGCCATCAGCTTAATAAAATTCTCCTGATAATTTGCTTGTACCCCGCTGACTGTTGCCGATTTCGCTAGGGAAGTGCCTTTTTCAGATACATTTTCTCCCTTTATAAAAAATTTTAATTCACTCGAATTTTCGAAGGAATCATAGATACGTATCTGCACTAAGTGGGTTGAATCGTCCTGCACCTTTAATTTTCCCCTATGTTCATTGGTCTTATAAATATTAAGGGTATTTTTATCAGGATTGTAACATTTATAATAGCGTTTTTTGTCTGCTACACGGGCTTTATAATTAATTAAATAATGATAGTCTCTTCCTAAATCGACTGGGAATTTCTCCATATTAAAAACGAATACCTCCTCTCCATCCACTTTTACCTCAATACAATTTAACCCGTAATTAAATCCAGTACCGTCCATACGGTCAAATGCCTGTAATTCCAGAAGTAGTGTACCGGACGCACGAATAGTGTCTTTAAGGGTGACTAAACGGGGATTTGACGTGGGTATTGGTGTGAAAATCTGTCGGTCGATACGCCCATTCACCCGGCTGTCTATATCGGCCGGGGCTAAGGAAATATCAATAAACCGTGGCGGAGTATTGTCCTTAATTTCGGGGAAACCAAAAAATAACGGGTTCAAAAAATGGTTGTGGGCGTCTCGTATTTCAAAATGCAGATGAGGGCCTTCCGAACTTCCTGTGTTTCCAGAAATCGCTATCAGCTGTTCGCGTTTAACAGGGAATCTCCCCGCTTCCGGCGTAAGACTAATTTCAAAAGTTTGATTTTTATATTGTTCTTCCCGAACGTAAGCGCCTATTTCCTCATTGAATTTTTGCAAATGGGCATAGACCGTCGTCATTCCATTCGGATGGGTCACATATAATGCTTTCCCATAGCCTGCGCGCTGTACTATGATACGCGAAATATAACCTTCTGCTGCAGCCGTTATAGGTAAACCCTCTCGCCGTTGCGTTCTTACATCAATACCGGCGTGGAAATGACTAGCTCTAAGATCCCCTAGAGCTCCTGACAGCGTATTGGGTTTGCCTGGGTAAACCGGTAATGAAAAATAATTTTTGGGATAATTCTCCTTTTGGGAGTAAGCCGTAGACGCCCCAAAAAACAAGAAATAAATAGCCAATACCCTCCAACCGATGATTCCGTGCATCACTTAACTTTCAATCTTAAAAATTCACTTCCCCCCAACTTTCCGACCAGTTCATCCCCTGCTTTGACCGCTGCAACACCTTTGGGGGTACCTGTAAAGAGCAAATCACCTGTTTTTAACGTAAAATATTTCGAAACAAATGCAATTAAGTAATCGATGGAATAGAGCATCATTGATGTATTACCCTTTTGCCTCACCTCCCCATTCACCGACAATGAAAAATCCAAATGTCTTAAGTCCCCTAATTCGTTTTTGGGAATGAAGTCAGAGACCGGCGCGGATCCATTAAAACCTTTGGCAAGCTCCCAAGGCAACCCTTTGGTTTTCAATTCAGTTTGTAAATCCCGCGCGGTAAAATCAACGCCTAACGCTACTTCGTCATAATACTTATGCGCAAATTTTTCGTCAATGTATTTCCCCACCCGATTGATTTTTACCACCACCTCGAGTTCGTGATGGATTTCATTCGAAAAATCAGGCAAGTAGAAATCTTCCCCTGGGCGTAACAAGGCGGTATCAGGTTTAATAAAAATAACCGGAGCTGTCGGCCTTTCATTTTTTAGTTCTTCAATATGGTCGGCATAGTTCCGACCCACACAAATTATTTTCACTGGCTTTACGCTTTAAATTAAAACGGAAACAAAACTACGGGAATGTTCCTGCTTTCTAAAAAAAACAAATCAATTTCGGGCTGGTCGGCAATTTTTTAATAGAATGTCGTTTTATTTAATAGCAAAAACCACCGAGATCGTCATTTTAATTAACTTGATCGGGTAGCTGGCAATTATGAGTTTCAAAGTATCACATTACCTCTTATTCTTTCTCATTACACTCACTTCGTGCGAAGTGTTTAAAACTACACCACGATCGGCAAGGGATCAGTCAAAACCTAATACCGCTCGTCAAACCCCGCCGAAAAAGACTTCTGATCGGAAAGAGGAAAGACCAACTTTAATAGGCAATCTCAAAAAAAAGAAGGACCCCTCTCAACCCAAGACCGTTGAAAATAGACGGTCAACCACCGCCCGAAATCAATCCTCGACAACCAGTCGCACCGCCAGACCAGCTTCTTCGAGAGCAACTCCATCAGGTAGAACTAATACCCGTACCTTGAGTTCACGACCTAACGGGAGCTATGAGGAAGCAGTTCCCGAAATTATTAAAATCGCCCGTAGCTTTACCGGCACACCCTATCGATCCGGTGGAAATGATCGAAATGGTATCGACTGTTCGGGACTCATTTGCCAGGTTTACAGCGAAATGGGCTTAAAAGTGCCGCGAATTTCCTGGCAACAATCGGAATTCGGGCGCGAAGTAGAACGGATAAGAGATATTCAGCCGGGCGATTGGCTTTTCTTTGTTCCTGAAGGGGGGAAAGAAGGCTATGTTTC
>JBAYRB010000155.1:0-6350 GCA_041676905.1 Spirosomataceae bacterium | reverse complement strand
GTGCATTGGAATGCCCTACAATTAGAAACACTTCACCCACACCCACATTTTCTACTTTAGTGACTGATCCGACCTGCTGTTGGCCTTTCATGGCTCGTACTTCCAATTGGTATCGTCCACCTTTCAATTTGGATTGACCATAGAACTCGTTTCCTTGGATTTGATTATCAAGCACAAACCAGTTTCCTGTACTTTCCCCCGGGTCTTCAGCTTTCTTTATAAATCTTGCTTCTACCCGATCGGCTGTTTCCGACAAGGTACCACTTATATGGACCAGCCCCCAGTTGTCATTGTCGCGTTGTATCACAATGTATGGTTTTGGGTACGTAACCGTAACTTGGCCAAATAAATAAGAAGAAGATAGTACCAGCAACAGTGTAATTGAAAGATAATTTTTAAACATAAAATACGACTATTGAAAATGAATAGAAATATTTGATTTGTTAGGCTGGAAAGCGGCTAACACAAGTGATCCATGCTTTCTAGCAAGACTGCAAATACAATGGATATGGATATGGTAGGTAGTGTCAACCTGAAATTGTGCTTGATAAGTCGATTACCGACCTTTCAGGTTAAACTTGCTCCAGAAAATTAGTGGGAGAAAAAATGCTAACTTTCACTACCTAAAAAAAAGATAAACAGAATTCAAAATGACGCCTCCTTTGTAGTGGGTAAATATTACGTTGAGTTACTCGCTTAGTGTAAGTTTTAATCGTCTATCGTTTCGTACTAAATTTTTAACGGGACAAAAGTATAGGAAAAATGATTAATTGAAAACAGGACGTTTTCAAAGGAGTTCATAGAGGGCCTTCACACCTAATATGTCCTATTTATTGACGAAATATAACAGACTTTTTCGGACAAACTGTTGAAAACCCCAACATAATTCCACAGTTTTTAAAGCGCACAAAATTCATCGCATTGTCCTCATTTTTAGTCAGTTATAATCTAAATTCCTATTTTGGCACGCCGTTGGTAAATAGTAAATCGAACATTTCCCGCTAAAATGGGTTCAACAAACATCTTACGATTATGAAAAAGTTCATCATACCAATAGCAGCGGCCTTATTTGCGTCTGCTACTTTGGTCAACGCCACAGAGATATCGGCCTTATCGTCATCGACGGTAGTCGCTCAGGAAAAAGTAGAGATTAGGCCGGAAGAATTACCGGATGCTGTACGTTCAGCCTTAGCAGCTGAACCCTATAACGCATGGCAGATTCAGAGAGCCTTTATGGTACCAGATGGTGAAGGAGGAAATTATTACGAGATTTCTCTTTCGAAAGGTGAAGAATTAAAAACTGCCCATTTCGATAAGGATGGGAAAGTAATCGAAAAAACGGGTAATTAATCCCTTTTCCTCTTTACATCATCTCAGATGAAACCTAATTTTGGGTAGGTTTCGAACACTATTCTTACGAAAAGAAGGGTGGTAGAAGAAACCCAGGTGATTAACAATAAAAACAAAAACTTACTTAACAATTAAATTTTAGAACAATGAAAAAGCTAATGATTTCGATGGCCGTTGCAATGCTTACTACGGTCGGTTTTGCAAATGCTACTACGAATGTGGATAAAAATAGGGTTACTGTTAGTTCTGTCACTCAGGACAAGGTAGAAGTTAAACCTGAAGAATTGCCTGAAGCTGTAAAAGCAACATTGAATGGGGCTCCTTACAGTGAATGGAAAGTTGAAAAAGCTTACCTAGTTCCAGGAGAAAACGGAACCTCTCACTTTGAGATCAATGTGTCTAAAGGTGAGGAAACGTCTACCATTAAATTGGATAATGAAGGTAAAGTAATAGACTAATCTTTAGTAAAATAGTCTGAATTAAGCCGGAAGGAATAATCTTCCGGCTTTTTCGTTTATTTACATATCCAACGCAGTGGACAGAAACTACTTAATGTCCTGCGTTTAAACATAGGACTTCAACTGAACATAATGGCCAAACTCTTAGTACTAGAAGACGATAATACTTTTTCAACCATCCTCAAGGGGTTTCTGAAAAAACATAATCACGAAGTCACCGTCACAGACACGGTGGCGAAAGCAACCCAGGCATTTCAGGAATCAATTTCTGAAAGAAGACCCTTCGAAGCCCTTTTATTGGATTACCGTCTACCGGATGGAAGTGCCATGGACTTTATCCGTAACACTGAGCAAATTGTTAAATCGACACCCCAGTACCCTTTCCCTCCCGCTATGATCATGACCAGCGTGAACGATATCCGTACAGCGGTCAATGCACTCCGTTCGGGGGTTCAGGACTATATTACCAAACCGGTACATCATGAAGAGCTTCTTCCTCGACTTAACGAACTACTGGAACGAAAACCAGAAAACACTGTCCAAGAAACACT
The DNA here is from genome assembly GCA_041676905.1 of Spirosomataceae bacterium. Taxonomy (GTDB): domain Bacteria; phylum Bacteroidota; class Bacteroidia; order Cytophagales; family Spirosomataceae; genus Ravibacter. The sequence goes on along the minus strand of JBAYRB010000155.1, from coordinate 3,991 downwards.
CGTAAAGCGAAAAGCGCCTGAATTGGTCAAACTGCCGCAGGGGAAAAGTGAGATCGCGAAAAAACTCTACAAATATGTTGAACTGGTAGGCCCTACCGATCTTTCCGTAATCATTCAAGGAGAGAGTGGTAGTGGTAAGGAGCATATCGCCCGCGCCATTCATGACCTGAGCCCACGTAAGGATAAACCCTTTGTCGCGATCGACTGTGGTGCACTATCCAATGAACTGGCCACCAGTGAATTTTTCGGCTATAAAAAAGGTGCTTTTACAGGAGCCGTACAAGATAAAGTAGGCCAATTTGAGATGGCCGACGGGGGTACCCTGTTTCTGGATGAAATCGGAAACCTGAGTTATGAAATTCAAATCAAACTTTTACGCGTTATTCAGGAGCGAGTTTTGACCCCAGTGGGTGGGCTCACACCGGTTAAAATTGACGTCCGCTTGATCGTAGCAACCAACTATGATCTCATGACGGGTGCGCAAAGTGGAGAGTTCAGGGAAGACTTGTATCATCGACTCAATGAATTCAAAATTTACGTTCCGCCACTAAGAGAGCGGATTGAAGATCTCAATTTGTTCATAAACTACTTCATTGAGAAGACGAATTATGAATTGGGTAAGAACGTGACGCATTTCTCTCCAGAGCTAATGACCATGCTCTATCGTTACGATTGGCCAGGAAATTTAAGGGAGCTCGGAAATGTAATTAAACGTCTCATATTACTGACTCCGGAAGGAGAAGCCGCCACTGTGGATGCTTTACCGGAAGACATGCGTTATTCAATTCTGAAATCAGCTCCCCCTAAAACAAATGCGGCAAACCTTAAAAAATTGCAGGAAGAGCATGAGAAAGAAATGATTACGAATGTATTACACCAGGTTCGTTTCAATAAAAGTAAGGCCGCTAGAATCCTTCAAATCGACCGGAAAACACTTTATTATAAACTGGAGAAATACCAAATCAACTGACGTACTTGCCTTGAATAGCATCCACCACTTCATAGCCGGATAGCACCAGCGATTTTACTTCTGTTAGGTCTACTCGTTCGCTACCGGCTAGTTGAAGCTCCATATGTCGCATACGATTGCCGAGGTCAACAGCTCCTATCTGCGCAGTTCGTCCAGCAAGACGATGGAATAACTCCCGTAAAGTTGCACGGTTGTCCCCATTGTCCATAAGCTCCTCCACTTTAGTTAAGTCACGAAGGGTGTCGTCTACAAATTGTTCGAGGCTATCCCTTAACAATTGTTCATCACCCATTGTTAACGCTTCGAGATTACTCAAATCAAACAAAACCTCAGGGCGATCGGCCGTATTGATCGGGCTATTTTCATTATGGTCGGGCAAACTTTCTTCAGTTTTATTCATTAATACGTTTAATAATTCTGACTTTCGTATCGGTTTCATTAATATTTCCTCAAACCCCGCTTTAATAATCCCCGCTCTTTCTTCCGGTAATGCCATAGCCGTACAAGCGACAAATCGCACGTTGACATCCGCTTTTTTCTTTAAAATCTCGCAGAGCTCCGTTCCGGTCATTTGCGGCATCCTCATATCGATGAATACCACACTAACTTCGGGATCCCAGGTCGTACTGCTGGCTTCCACCGGTGATGAAAAGGCTCTTACTTCAATCTGATGCAGTTCGAGCACGGTTTTGAGCCAACTCAATATATATTTATCATCATCAATGATCCAGACCTTACCTTTAAAGTAAAACGGTTCGACCATTGCTTTTACCTCTACCTCAGTATCCTGCTTAATTACTTTTTCTCCTTTCTTATAGGGTAAATGTATTATAAAAGAGGTGAATTCATTGGGTTTACTCAAGACGTTAATTCGACCATTTTGCCCAGTTACTAAGGCTTTTACGATCGAAAGTCCCAAACCGGTACCACCATATTCCGGGGTTATTCCGGCGTGACCTTGCTCAAATTGATTGAAAATACGCTTGACTTGTTCAGGCTTTAATCCGATACCGGTATCCCTTACTTCGATTCTGATCTCCTTTATATTATTTTTTTCCACGGGTTCCACTATCAAATCCACCTTTCCTTTTTTGGTGAATTTTATGGCGTTACCAACCAGATTATGGAGAATTTGTTTCAATCGGAAAGCATCGCCAAGAAAATATGTGTCTGAAGGAAACTTATTAACAACATTTAGTGCCAGACCCTTAGCAGACGCTTGGGGGGATAAGGTTTCTATTACTTCGGTCAGAACGGGTTCCAACTCAAAACTTTCTTCCACAAACTCAAAACTATCCGAAACGATACGACTGTAATCGAGTATTTCGTTCACTAAATGAAGGAGGTGAACCGACGATTTGTGTATGATTTCGAGCTGACCTTTATCAGGGTTTTCCTGATCCTTTAATAGTTCGCTATAGCCGATAATCGACTGTAAAGGAGTTCTGATTTCGTGACTCATGTTCGCCAAAAAGCGTTGTTTCGCTTCGCTATGGTACATAGCTTCCTCTTTGGCCAAAATGAGTTCCTTCCGGTATTCCGTACTTCGGGTGATATCGGCAAAAATCCAAAATCCGAGCAAAGCAGTTAATGACAAAAATATCAGAAGAATGAAACCGATATTTTTAATACTTTCTCCAAGAGTTTGTCTGATTTGCTCGTTGTCCCGGTAGATCGAAGCCAGGGCGTCGTTTTCTACCTCCCTCATTAACTCCATGAGCTTACCCATGAGCAGGATTTCCCCAGTTTGAAGTTGTCTTTCTCGTTCAAAGAACCGTGTTGCCCGTGCCATTTGAACCGTAGCCATGCTTTTCACCTCCTCCCCCACCTTTTGGATCGCGCTGTCATTTGCTGCAATGGTGAGGGTATCGATGGATACTTTTACTTCTTCCTGTTTAATTACGACTGGCTTTTCATCGGGTATAAGTTCATCTTCCTTCGGTTTTTTCCCTTTAAACAGTTTACCCCAAAAACCTTTTTTATCCTCTTCCTCGCTATCGACTTTGGCGATGGCCGTTGGTTCCTTGTCGACCGTTGTGGTAATTGTGGTGGTGGTAAGTTTCTCCGTTTTTATGATGGTACTATCCCTTAAAACATCGGGAGAAGTGGCAATTATTACGGAGAGAGAGTCTGCTTTGCGCTGTAGATCGGAATTGGTCATCATCCCCCTTCTTTCACGCAGATAAGCATCCAGGATACTAGCCCGCTTGTCCAACATAAAACGGATCGAGTCAAGACGGACCAACTGCCCTGGGCTAGCCGAAAATTCCATCGCCAACGTATCCAGTCTTGCTCGGAGCAAATCGGAATGGGTTTGATAAGCTTTTCTGGTTTCCGCCCTACGAGCGCTATTGGCTATGGTTTGTAATTCAGTTTGGAGTTGGTTTAAAAGAAGAATATCCTGAAAAACTTCGTTGATCAAACGGAGTCTTTCATCAGGTGTGGCGATTTGGTACACCATTTCTTCTACTTCATCGAAAGCGTCTTTACTAATGAAGTAGGAGGCGGTTAATGCTGCCACACCAACCAAGAAACCAAAAATGACCTTCCCTTTAACAGATTTAAGGAAGGAGTGGTCATGGGTTTCGGTAAACATAGGTTTCGCTATTTAAGGAGTTGAAAATAACGAATTTACAAGTAATCTCGGTATCAATCTCCTGGATTATTACGGGATTTCATGTTTCGTCGGGCTAATATGGCACCAATAATTGTAAAAATAGCCGCTAAGATCATCGGTGCTCCGGGCAGATAAAGTGGGGAGTGGGATGTAGTGAAGGTGGAAAATACAGTCGTCATCAGCGGAGGGCCGACAATCGAAGTAGCGCTATTAAGACTTGTTAATGCTCCTTGAAGTTCCCCTTGTTCGTTCACCTGCACCTGGGTCGAAATCACCCCTTGCAAAGCAGGCCCTGCGATCCCACCTAGGATATAGGGCACCATAAACAAATACAGTTGCCAGCTGGTTTGGGCAAGCGCAAAGAGGATAAAGCCTATTCCCAGTAGGGTCATCCCTATATAAAT
>JBAYRB010000154.1:0-6365 GCA_041676905.1 Spirosomataceae bacterium | reverse complement strand
ACGGCGACATCACGGGCGTGGTAACGCGGGGCGGGGTCAAATTGCTTGTAAGAACTTTCATGTTCCTCATCCACAATGATTAAGCCGAGATTGTCGAACGGTAGAAAAACCGAAGAACGTACGCCAATGACGAACTGAAATTTCCCTTCCAATAAGCCTTTCCAAACTTCAACCCGCTCGTTATCGGAGAATCGCGAATGATAAATGCCCATTTTGTCACCGAAGATCCGTTGCATCCGCGTGACAATTTGCGTGGTTAAGGCAATTTCGGGTAGTAAATACAATACCTGAACACCGCTTTGCAGGGCTTGTGCTATTAAATGAATAAAGACCTCTGTTTTCCCGCTTCCGGTGATCCCGTGCAGTAGAACTACCTTGTTTTGTTCGAAATGATTTAATATTTCTGAAACGGCACGCTGTTGTTGACCTGAAAGCCGAATTTGGGTATCAGTAGAGGGGATTACCTGGGCTATACGCGAAACTTTGGCTTCAAACTGTTCAAATATGCCCTTTTTCAATAAGGTATTGAGTGAACTTCCCGAGAGGTTTTGATTTTTTGTAAAAGCCGATTTCTCAAGACCTTTTTTATTCAATTCCGGCTGATTAAATACCGGTACATAGGAAAGGTAGCGTAATAAGATATCAAGCTGTTTGGGGCTTTTTTCCAGGGTTTGGACGAGTTCCTCCAGTTTCACTTTGTCCGTATAAGCGGGGGAAAGCCGAATTTTTGGGATGTTTTTCGGTTGGTATCGTTCTTTGATTTCTTCAAATAAAATGATGGCTTTTTTACTGATCAGGCTCTTAATGATTTTTGTAATATTTTTCGTTTCGGTCAGTCTTTCCAGCTCATCATAGGTGAGTAGTCCCCGACTTTTAATTTCTTCGATCAATACGGATTCCTCGGGGCTGAGTAATTCAGGATAGTCGAAGTCGGGGTTATACTGAATTTTGGAGAGGTTGGTGATTTTTAACCCCGAAGGTAGGGCTACGTTCATGACTTCGCCTTGACTGCACATGTAGTATTCAGCCATCCAACGGAATAGCTCGATTTGCCAACTGGTAACGATGGGCGTTAGATCGAGAAGGTCGATTATATATTTGGCATTGTAGCCCGTCGGTGGATTTTCATGAAGTTGAACGACGATGGCCGTGAGTACTCGCTTACTGCCGAACTGTACGACTACGCGCGCACCGACATTGATTTGCATCGACATCTCCCTGGGTACCCGATAGGTAAACAATCTTGGTATCGGTACCGGTAGGATGACATCAGCAAAAAGTGTATCATCAAAAATCGACGTTTGATCCAACTGAAACCAGTCTCAAATTAAAATGAACTATTATCTAACCGTAAATGAGCCTTGTCCAATCTTAAATCCTTCGGCGTACAATTCAACTGTATACGTGCCTTCTTTTAAGGGGAGGCCACCGCGTCCGTAGATGATGGAGACAGGCATTCTTTGGTTGTTATAACGAACTCTTTGTTTGGAGCTATAGATCATCTCCCGTTCGTTATGAATAAAGGAGCCCGAGCCTGTAGCCATATCCGACAAAACGGCTCCGTCAGGATCCAAGACTCTCAAATAAATTTCCTTGTCGTTTGCTTCGGCAACGGCATTTTCGGCCAGTTCGAAATTGACTTTAATCTGGTCGATACGTTTTGAACGGTAGCGGCCACCGTCTCGTTCTTTTCCTTTATCCGAGACCGCTATGACCTCGATTTTTTCAGCTTTTAGCGCCGATGCGATGGCGATTTTTTCTTCCAATTGTGCTGTTTTGGAGTCGCGTTCTTCCAAAAGTTGACCCAGGTTTTCTTTTTCCGATTGAAGTCCGGAAAGTTGTTCACTAAGTTCTTGATTACGTGCGGTTGCCGTCCCCAATTCCCTTCTTAAACTAAGAATTTCCTCGTCTTTTTCGGCTAACAGTGTTTCGTACTGTTTGATCCTTTCTTCGTATTTTTTGGCTGAAAAGCTGTTCCGATCTCTCAATAGTTGTTTGTCCTTTTCCAATTGGGATTTTATCGATACGAGTGAGTCGACGCGTCCTCCGAGTTGTCGGATTTGGGCGATCTTAATGTCCAACTGCAAAGAAATGGAGTCCAGCTTACTTTTGGTCGTAAGCAACTCCTCCATGCGGGTGGCGATGACGGAGTCTTTTGTGTTATTTTCCTTACGTTCTTGATAGAAGAAGTACAGCAACAAGACATTCAGCAGGGCTAATATGGCCAGTGCTGCCCATAAGAGGTTCTTACGGTCTTGTTTTTGTTCCCTGTTATAGCTCATTCTTTTATGGGTTGAAGTCTATGACAATGTTCAAATTAATTGGTTACAACGGATGGCAAAATATTTTTGATCGAATTGATCACCCGGGTGTAACTTAATTGGGAGCAGGGTTTTCCACGTTCTCGGATGATGGTACAATTTTCGCCTGTACCAAATCGTCCTGAGTATGGATTATAAGAATCGAAGTTGCCCAAACTACCCATCAATATAACCCCATAAGTTCCGGTAGCGTTCGCTAAATGTGCAGGCCCACTGTCGAGGCCAATGAAAAAACTAGCCCTATTGATTACTTCCGCTGTTTCGAGTATGGATAAATTTCCGGTGAGGTTGAAATAGCGGGGGTGGTTGATGTTCAAGTTGCTATTAAGTCCAACTTCGACAACGCTATAGGGGTAATGGTCAAGTAACCATTTGGATAATTTTCTCCAATTTTCAACGGGCCAATCTTTTGGAGCGAAGTTGGATTGGCAATGAATGACAATATATTCTGCGGGTAGATTTAAGTCGTCGACTTTTTGACGATGTTGGTCTTGTAAATACAGTTGGGGCTGGGTGTCGGCGGGGAGGTCGTTGATTCCTCCTGCTTTGGCAAATACTTCCAGTAAGTTACCGTAATTAAAATAGTTGTCTACATTGATATTGCGTTCGACGGCCACCGGGTTGTCATAATAAGCCTGACAAGTAGGGCAGTAGTTGTTGTTTCGAAATTGTAGTTCGTAAACTTTGTCGAACACTTTTGAGTTTAAAATATGTTGTCGTTGTGTCACACAAAGTTCCGGGATCACCTCGTCGATATGGGGATTAACTTCTACGAGTTCTTTGAAAGCCGGTTTTACAAACCAAACGATATGAGCATCGGGATGGACGTCACGAAGGTGTCTGGATAGGGGTTCAACCGCCACAATGTCTCCAAAATGTTCGGTCCGAATTACGGCAATAAGCTCTTTACCTTTGCGCTTCCTTTTGGCCTTTCGTAATTCCGAAGTGATTTTTCTTCCGGTCCAAAGCGCATTCAGGATGTGTGTATACTTATTGTATCTATGCTGCCACAAATCAATAAGACCTTTAATTCCCATTTCAGCGTAGTATCTTAATTTCAGAGTACAAATGTAACTAATTATCAACCCACCCGTGTAAATTCTAAAGGGTTTAGATTTACATCGGTAGGATTTGACTGTCAAGAATTAAAAAAAACGAGCCAAGGGGGTACTGAGGAATATTGGTAACAGTTTGCCATTCATCACCTCGCGTTTAATTTTGGTCAAAACCCAGTTAATCCCGGCTTCTTATCACGCCCGTATACTGCTTTTCCCCCGCTGGAATTGAAATGTTCAGATGGTTTTCAGTTGGAGGAATCGGGCAACGATAGCCGTCGTTATAGGCGCAATAGGGGTTATAAGCTTTGTTGAAATCCAATACGACAGTTTCGGATCCTTGTGGAATGGGAATGTTCAGATAACGCCCCCCGCCATAGGTTTCAGCACCATTCGTATTATCTTTAAAAGGAACAAAATATGGCTGACTTTCAGCATTGGGTAATAAGGCGAGACGGAGATTCTTGTAAGCAGTTAAACTGTATTCCTGACCGTTAATCTGGAAATGGAGTTTGGCATAACGGACAAACTCTTGGGGTGCACCCACAAAAGAAGGCATGTAAAACGGTTGTTCATTCGAAAGAATCTCGACTTTAGCTGTCAGTCGGAGTTTTTCATTTACATCGTAAAAATGTACGGATTTCAGGTCTTTTTTCTTAAGGGGGGCCATTTCTCCTACACTGAGTTCTTTCAACTGTTTCTTGCGATAGGCCTTAATCTCTTTGTTGATATCCTGGGCTTTCAGTACAGCAATAGCTGAGAAAAATACCCATAAAGGCAGTAGATATCGTTGAAGTTTATTCGTCGGAAGGTTCATGTGTTGGTGATTTTTTAATACAAATAGGAAGTAACATCCAAAATAATAATTAATTGATTGTGAGCATCATTCAAAGGTTAGAATCTCGATAAATCGATCTCCTTTTGTAGAAAATAACGGTTAGGGAGCTGCCCATTGCATTAGAATTCCACACAGATATCCGGCATATGTACCAATAGCATAGCTGAAGACCGAAATAAATACCCCCACCGGTACCAGGGAAGGGTGAAACGCCCCAGCCGTTACCGAAGCAGATGCCACCCCGCCGATATTACCCATACTGCCCATGGCAAAAAAGAAAAAAGGTGCTTTGACTAACCGGGCGACGAGAAATAAAATGAGAATATGGAATGAAATCCACACGATACCAACGAGAAATAAACCCGGGTTGTCAAAAATGGCAAACACGTCCATTTGCATTCCGATGGTAGTTATCAATATATAAAGAAATACGGTTGCTAGTTTTGAAGCTCCGCGCATTTCCAATTTCCGAGAGGGGGTAAATGATAAGACAATTCCCATTAGGGTGGACAAAAAGATGAGCCAGAAGAAACTAGAGGTTAGACTAAATCGGTCCAAATGGGGGGCGGCTGTCGCAATCAATTGGGCAACTTTGCTACCCAATAAATGAGAAATACCCGTCACTCCGAAGGCTATACCCAGCATGAGGATGTAGTCTTTTGTCTCCGCAACAAACGGAGTTTGACTGAATTCTTTTGATTTGATCTGTTTGGTTAACTGTTGAACCTCTTCGCTGGACGCCCCAAGATAACGATTGAATTGTGCTTGTTTACCAGCTCCATACAAGAGGAAAGCCATCCAGCTGTACCCTATAAAAACATCGACGGCAACGGTAGCACCGAATATTTCTGGGGAGGGTTCAAATATCCTGAATAAGGCTGCTTGATTGGCACCTCCACCAATCCAGGAACCAGCCAAGGTAGCCAGTCCTTTCCAGACCTCTCCAGCTACCACCTCAGGAGCAATAAATGCAAACAACCACACCGCTATTGGCCCCCCGAGTACCACACCAATCATACCCGCTACGAACAATAACCCCACTTTCTTTCGAAGATTCCAAACCTGAATAAAATCGATGTTGAGCGTAAAAAGTACTAAACATGCCGGTAGTAGATAGGAAGAACTTACTTTGTAAAGCTGCGAATTGCTACCATCAATGAAATCGAACGAATTGAATAAACCTGGGACGAAATAGCAAAGTAACAAAGGGGGAATAATCGTGTAAAACCTTTTAAAAATACGATTAGAACTATTGGAGGTATAGAAGACAAAGGCCAGTATGACCATGAGAAGCCCAAATACGACCGTATCCTCTGAAATTAGCGGAGTTTTCACAGTAGGTTCAACCACAGATATTCTTTTTTTGATTATTTTTCTGAAAGATAATTAATATCTCACATGAGCGTAGACTCTATCTGCTTTATAATTTGTTGCCTTCCCTCAGTGGTCAAAATCTACAAATCAGGTCAAACGCATACGTTACCCGAATTTTCCTCCAGGCAATTTCCGCCGGGTACGTTCTGAGTAATTCGATTTAAACGACATTTTTAAACTGACACCTATTCATTTTCTCGCGCTAAAGACTTGCCGTAATAAGCTTTAGAAACTTCTACTACAATGATACAGGGGGGACTATTCATATAGTATTTACCTATCCTTTTGGTCTAGAAGTTTAACCGTAGCAAATCCAACGACAAGTCTATTCGATAAGGATTGTTGCGTGTGTTTCGATGGATGGTTGCTGAGTGTCGATTTGCAGTAATAGTCAAAACTGAATTTCTATCATAAACCACAATTTTTCACAAGCTGTATTTCGATTTATTATGATGAGTAACGTTTACGTATTTAGTTTTCGAAAGAAAAGCGGTTTTTCCCGAGTTTTCTTAGGATTGTTGATTGTACTTTTCGGGGTTAAAACGTCGGTTAGGGCTCAGGTTTGTCCGGATCTACCGGGCGGAGTTAGGAATTTCTTTTTAGAACTAGGGAGCCAAACTGCCTATCCGGGAAACTTACCCTATTTTGCTGATCATGCATAGGATCTCCCCCAGTCAACTGCAGGAATAATTGCTTTAAAACCAGATATAAATGACGTAGAGGTGGAACCTACCACGGCTACAATTGTTCCTACTCTTGACGGTTTCGCTGAAGGTT
>JBAYRB010000153.1:0-6387 GCA_041676905.1 Spirosomataceae bacterium | reverse complement strand
GTAGTCCCCTTCTTCCCTTGGCAAGTGCCGATACCGACGGTATGGTCGTATATATTGGGTCTTTCTGTAAAGCGCTTGCACCCGGCCTACGACAGGGCTATATCGTAGCCCCCGAAAATGTAATCCATGAGCTGGCTAAACTTCGCAGGATTATTGATCGACAAGGTGACTTGATTATGGAACAAGCTCTAGGAGAACTACTGGAAGAAGGGGAGATCCAACGACATTTGAAAAAAGTCCAGAAAATTTACCACCAACGACGGGATTTATTTTGCCAGGAACTAAAAACTCATTTCAACTCGCTTTTACAATTTACCCAACCTTCGGGTGGGCTAGCGGTTTGGATGGAAGGAATAGCTCCTATTAACCTTCTTAGGACCAGCAAAAATTGCGAGAAAATGGGGCTTTATCTACCACAAACCCTTCTCTTCCAGACCCGAAAACTAACGGCGCTAAGGCTCGGATTTGGCAATTTTAATGAGAAAGAAATCGTCTCAGCGTTGACTATTTTGAGAAAAGCAATGGTATAGTAAAGGTGAAAAAGTTACCGACGATTGTCCTGCCCCCCGACCATACTTAAGTAGCTTTCGTATCGGGTAAAGCTTATCTCCCCTTCACTCACAGCTGCTTTTACCGCACAGTCAGGCTCTTCGATATGACGGCAATTATGATAGCGACACGTATTCAATTTAGCCCGCATTTCAGGGAAGTAGTGACTAATTTCTTCCACTTCTATGCCGGCTAATCCCAGCTCTTTGATTCCAGGGGAGTCGATTATATAGGTTTCATCTTCACAAACATGCATTTCGGCAAAAGTCGTGGTGTGAACCCCCTTACGAGCAAAATTGGATACCTCCTGGGTCTTGAGGTTAAGACCTGGATAGAGGGTGTTCATCAAGGTCGACTTGCCTACCCCGGAATGCCCACATAGTAGACTTTTCTTACCCAAGAGACATTTCCGCAAATTTTCAGTGCCTCTTCCGGAAAGCGCGTCCGTTAATATACATTCGTAACCGATGCTCCGGTAGATTTCTATAATTTGACTTTGGAGGTCTTTCCATTCGTCTAGAATCAAATCCTGTTTATTGAAAACCAACACAGTAGGTATTCTAAACGACTCTGTAGTTACCAAAAAACGGTCGATGAAGCCCAGGGAAGTCGTCGGAAAAGTTAAGGTGACCACCAAGACAGCCTGGTCAATATTGGCAGCTAGGATATGAGCATGACCGGTCTTATGTACCGACCGCCGGGCAATGTAATTGGTCCGGGGATGGATTCGCGTAATGATTGCCGTTTCTTCCGTTTCTTTATCCAAATCGACCTGGTCGCCTACAGCAATAGGGTTAGTGGTCTTAAACTCAAAATTCTTAAACTTACCTTTTAACCTGCACTTCAAGACTTTCCGTTGGGACGTATCCAGCACGTCATACCAGGAACCCGTCGAACGCAGCACCAATCCGGTCATATAAATTTTTTATTATTAAGTATTTCTCATCGTAGAAAGCCCCGTATCAATCACATCGTGCGGATATTTTTTCTTAAAACAGTACCAGTATACCGCACATTTTTAAAAAAATACACTATTATTAGCATATTTATAACAAAATTTAATTATTATCGCTACCAATTAAACAGTTACAGGCTTACAAAGTTACGCTTTTGAAAGGGTAAATGCTCGAAACTTACTTAAACAAGTCCTAAATGCACCGATTCAACCTTTGAAATTATGTCAGAGATTACCGAAACCTCTTCTTCCGTTATCGATTTGAGAAAGAACCGATTGCGGAAAAACCTGATAAAGGAACTATATAAAACCAATACCACCTCGATCAATAAACTGTCTCGTCTCTTTCATAGCAGTATCCCTTCGGCTACCGCCATTGTCAATGAAATGCAAAGAGAAGGCTGGGTGATCGAAAAAGGGGTAGGCATAGCCAAAGCGGGGCGACCGCCCGTTTTATATGGCTTAAACCCTTCGAAAAAAGCAACTTTGATCTTGGACATAAATCGAAATGAATCTAATTTCTTCGTCCTCAACTTAAGTAACGAGATTTTATATAAACACGAGTCAGGTCTCCAACTGGAAAACTCCCCTTTTTACCTAGAAAAACTCACCGAAGAATTAGACCGTTTCCTATCGAAGATTCTCCTACCTGCCTCTTCGTTTTGGGGGATAGGCATTTCCATGCCGGGGCTTATTTCATCGGCTGAAGGGCTCAACCTCTCCTACCGCGATCTTGTTCCGGAAGGAGGCTCGCTTACGGAATATCTTTCCAACAAATATCAACTCCCCGTTATCATCATCAATGACACCCATGCCACAGCCTTGGGAGAATACCGGTTTGGTCTAGCCAAACGATACAAAAATGTTCTAACCATCAATATCGACTGGGGTGTGGGGCTGGGCATCTTAATCAATGGGGAAGTGTTCGAAGGCTCACAGGGTTTTGCGGGTGAACTAGGGCATATACAAGCTAAAGCCGACGGTATTTTATGTGAATGTGGGAAAATTGGATGCCTCGATACCCTCACTTCGGCAGTCGCTTTAATCCGGCAAGCTCAAGAAGGAATAGCCGAAGGAACAGCTACGCTCTTAACAAAATTAGCCGCAGAGGATGTGGCTGCCCTCAGCGCGAATCATATTATCCAAGCGGTACGAATGGGAGACGGTTTCTCCATTGATTTACTCAGTGATCTGGGCACGGAATTAGGTAAGGGACTGGCGATAGCGGTACACCTTTTCAACCCCGAGGCAATCATCGTGACCGGCGTGTTGGCTCAAGCTGGAAGCTTTATCACCAATCCCATGGGCCAGGCTATCAACCGCTATTGTTTGACGGATTTCCGGGAATCGTTAAAAATAAAAATTTCGGAATTAGGGGCTAAAGCACGCCTTTTGGGTTGCCAGGCATACGTCATTAACCATTTGGCCGACAAAGAGTTTCAAGATTAAACGTGGTAAACCACGATCCTCCTACGGGAAAAAGCACCTAACTCGGCTAAGCCTAAAAACTAGGATTTGCTAGCACCCTCCTTCAGTAATTGCTCCGCTACATCAATGACTTTTTGTGTGGCGCCAACATTTTTGGACACAAAATCACGGGATTTCTCGGCTATTTCATTTAACTGATCTCGGTCATGGAGATAGCCGTGAATCGAGCTAAATAACTCCTGTTCGTTTTCCAAAGGATGAGCGATGCCCAAATCAATTAACGCCATCGCCTCGGAAAATTTTTTGTAATTGCGATTTCCAAAAAACACGGGCATTCCGAAAGTAGCTGCCTCCAACGTATTGTGCAATCCTTTTCCGAAAGCACCACCTATATAGGCGACCGAGCCATAGCGATATAAGGAAGCTAACATTCCGATATGATCTATAAAAAGGTATTGGGGTAATGTTTCTGGCAATTTAAAATGGTTGGCTTTGTATTGCGAATATCGAAGGGATGGCAGGTTCAGCTGTTTTTTCCATTGCTCAATTTCCGATTCGATGATCTCATGGGGAGCAATAATCACCTTCAAATCTTTACCCATTCGATTGAGTACGGGGATAATAATTTGCATATCCTCTGCCCAGGCCGAACCGACAACTAAACAAAAGCCCCCATTGATGAAACGCTCAATTTCAGGAAATTCTCGGGCATTTTCGGCCAGATCTGCCACGCGATCAAAACGCGTATCCCCAGCGATTTGAAGGACGGGCATCCCTGGATAAGGACTTAATAATTGGAGAGACCGTTCATCCTGTAGCAATATCTGGTCAAAGAACGAAAGCATTTTTCGGTAGAACCCACCCCATTTTTTAAAAAACACCTGATCCGGTCTAAAGATGGTAGCAAAGGAGATAACCTTAACGTCGTTTTTCCGAAGTGTTTTTAAATAGTGATACCAGAATTCATACTTGATAAAAAATGCGATTTCCGGGTGGGTGATCGAAATAAAATCCCGGGCATTGGCGGCCGTATCGGACGGAAGGTATGCAATGAAATCAGCTCCAGGGTAATTTTTTCGAATCTCATACCCCGAAGGAGAATAAAATGTAAGTATGATAAAAAACTCCGGAAACTTCTTCCGAAAAGCTTCGATAACAGGTCTTCCTTGCTCAAATTCCCCTAAAGATGCAGCATGGAACCAGGCTACTTTCCGGTTTTCAGCATTTCTCATTCCCTCTTTCAACTTACTTCGCCAATCTTTTCGACCTTCGCTCCAAAGCCTAGCTTTCGGGTGAAAAGGAGCTAACGACTTGATCAAGCCGCTATAGCTCGTGACACCTGCACTATATAGAATCTCCGTTAATTTTGTCACACGCTTTAAAGTTAATTGGCGTTATTTCTCGCTTCCTGTTTTATCTCTCCTGTCCTGTTTTCGGACTCCTCTTAGAATTCTGATTTGGGGTAAAATTACAAAATGCTGATCAGCGTAAACGGAAAATATTTCTGACACCGCGTTACGGGAAAAATAAGAGGTAAATCTTCTCAACAATTCTTTGGCTACCTGGTGCGTTTAAATGAACAATACTTTTCAAAAATTGGTTTTTGACTTATAGTATCGACAAAAATCGTTACATTTAGTCCGAATTTTGCGTAGTAGTAATTAATACCGAACCACTATTGTCAAATGAATATTCGTATCGCAGGTTCAGCGCTGTTCGTCCTGTTAATCTTATCCTCCGACATTTTCGCACAGGCTGTGAGGAGGCGTGCACTGGCCAATAACTCAGACGATTACAAATCATTGCTGGCTTTCGGGATAAACGCAAACACCAATTCCGGCATCTTAGGCGGGGCGAACGTCCGGCACACCAGTTTATTACCCGGAAAATTTATGGGTAAGACCCAGTATCAATATTTGGCCTTGGAAATCGTCAATGTTAAAAGTCCCAAGGAGTACTCGTCTAATCCAGGTATCGGTTTTAACAATATTCCCCATAAAGCAAACTATCTGTTTTCCATTCGTCCGCAGTACGGCCGGGAAGTCTTTTTTTACACCAGGCAGAATAATGAAGGAATGGGCTTAAGCGGAATTATTGCGGTGGGGCCTACCATCGGCTTGGAAAAACCTTATATGGTTCAATGGCAAGAAGGGGGCAGGACGGTGACAGTGCCTTATAATCCTTCGCTGGGCGCTGCTCCATCGGCAGGGATTTTGTCAGGGTTTGGTAAAAGTAAAATTGTCCCGGGAATCAATGCGAAAGCCGCGATAAACTTGGAATTAAGTGCTTTTCGTCAAAATGTAACGGGTTTGGAAGTGGGTTTTATGATGGAAGCTTTTACCCGGAAAATTCAATTAATGGCCTACAGCATGCAGGGGAATACCCCCAAGGTCGGAAACCGGAGTTTCTTTCCATCGGGCTATATCAACCTATATTTCGGCACAAAAAAACAATAGACTTTCCAGTTCCAACGAATGGCACGTTGGCTTAATTAATAGACTAGTATCATGATAGATCTTCCTGTAGTTTCACCCAATCGCAAACGGAAACCAGACTGGCTCCGGGTGAAATTACCTACTGGCCCCGATTATCTTCGGGTTAGACAAATTGTCGATAATCATAAATTACATACCATTTGTGAGAGCGGTAACTGTCCGAACATGGGCGAATGTTGGGGAGCCGGGACAGCTACGTTTATGATTTTAGGGAACGTCTGTACACGGAGCTGTACCTTTTGTGCAGTGGCCACCGGACGACCCAATGAATATGATACCGATGAACCGCGGAGAGTGGCGGAAGCCATTAAGTTGATGAACGTGCGTCACGCAGTAATTACTTCCGTAAATCGTGATGAACTTAAAGACCGCGGAGCTGAAATATGGTACCAAACGGTGCGAATGGTCAAGGAAATCAGTCCGGAAACCACCATAGAAACTCTAATTCCTGACGTAAAAGGGAGTTGGGACGCGTTATTTCGCATGGTGGAAGGCGGACAGGAAGTAGTTTCCCACAATATGGAAACGGTTGAACGCCTTTACCGTAGCGTACGTCCACAAGCTAAATACGCTCGTAGTTTGGAGCAAATAAGACGAACCAAGGAGTTGGGTAAAAGGACAAAATCGGGCATCATGTTAGGCCTCGGAGAAACACCGGAAGAAGTCTACAAAGCCATGGATGACCTGGTCGAACACGGTTTGGATATCCTGACCCTCGGCCAGTATTTGCAACCCACCAAGATGCACCACGAAGTGATCGAATGGATCACCCCCGACCAATTTGAAAAATACAGGGAAGAAGGTCTTAAAAGAGGCCTCGCCTATGTCGAATCAGGACCTCTGGTACGTTCCAGTTACCATGCAGAACGGCATGTCAACGTACCGATTACACCCCTGAAAACCAAAAGTTAATTTTTAAATTGAGAAAAGTTGGCTTTTGGGGCATTCTCGGCAAAACCT
>JBAYRB010000152.1:0-6414 GCA_041676905.1 Spirosomataceae bacterium | reverse complement strand
CCCTCTAGTCCCTTATCCGTATACGTCAGATATCTTGGAATACTTCAAAATATTCTGAGATTCATTAAGGAGTAATGCCGTGTTGACACCTGAACCTACTGAAATTTAAGTAATCGTATCTCGTTAAATCGGATCCGGTTCATTCAATAAAGGTAAAACTTGCAATTGAATTTCCTTGTGTAAGGCATCAATAAGTCGACTTTTCACCTCCTCCCGATTGGTCACCAACCGAACCTCTCGGAAAGGAGCTGGGTTTCGGAATCGACGTAAAAATCTTTTCTTTTCTTTTGGCAGTTCACGGGCTGCAAGAAAGGGTAAGATGGTCAAACCCCCGTTCCGCTCAACCATTCGAATTAAGGTATCAATGCTGCCAGAACGCAGGGTGAAGTGTGTGTTGAGGCGACTCTTTCGCAATTCGCAATATTTACGAATTTGATCACTTAAACAATGCCCCTCTTCCAGGAGCCAAAGTTCGTCCCCACGAATATCCTCGGGTGCGATATACTCCTTATTCGATAAATCATTGTCTTCCGACAGATATACATAAAATGTCTCGTCGTAAAGACTCACTTCATGAAAAGCCGATTCATTAAAAGGTGTAGCCACAACTGCTACGTCAATCGTACCGTTTCTCAGATCCATTAAAATCCTTTCAGTCACCATCTCATGCACCTGAAAATTAATGTCAGGGTATTTTTTGGTAAAAGTCGGAACGAGAACAGGGAGCACGTAGGGAGAAACGGTGGGAATAATGCCCATTTTTAAATCACCGATCATCGCCCCATTGAACTTTCGTGCTAACTCTTCGATGCGGCTTGCTTCTCGCAAAACGATACGCGCTTGTGCGATGATTTGAGCCCCGATCTCGGTAGGAACGACTGGTTGCTTGTTCCGATCAAATAACTTTACGTTTAATTCGTCTTCTAACTTTTTGATCATCATACTTAAGGTAGGCTGGGTGACGCAACATTGGTCTGCCGCCTGGACGAAATGCCGAAAATTATCAACGGCCACTATATATTCAAGTTGTTGGAGATTCATAGGCGAGCGTACTTTTCAAATTTCTCGTTTTAAAAGTTTTATACCGGCTTATTGCTAATAAATAGAGTCTATGACTGCGCGAATTTAATCAAATGGTTTTATTCTTCGCGAGGTGAGCTCCGGATCGATTTTGCACTTTATATAGGTAAACCTGGGGAAGTAACTCCAGAAGAGTAGGAATGTAAACCACGGGTAAAAATAAAACTGCCCCGCCGTCAAATTACTCTCAAAAAAAGGAATAATAAGGAGCGGGGGTAAAAGCACATAGCGATCGGAAAAAAAATACCAGTAAATCCAGGTAGGACGTAATACAATCAGGTAGAAAAATAAGGCGAAGGTGGATATTCCAGCACCAAATAGAATTTCTAAGTACGAATTGTGATAACCCTTGGAACCGGTGACATTGGTGATCGTAGATTGGTTGAATAGGCCAATACCCTTGAGATATAGTATCGGATTTTTGTTAAAATAACGGAACATCCGTTCACCTGTCGTATGTCGGGGCTCTCCGACTTTTAACTGAAGCTTCGTTTTCTCAATGCGGCGACTTACCGCTGAATCAGCGTCGTATGACAACAAGTAGGCCGCTCCTAAGGGGATACAAACCAGGAGGAACTTCCACATATAATGCGTTTTTCGGCGGGGAAATAAATAAATACAGATAACTAGAAGTAAACTTAGCCACGAGCTTCGACTACCGGAAATCAGCATTAGATATAGGCTGACCAATCCTGTTAAGACTAAAAATATTCGAGTGAACCTGTTGATCTCAATGTTTTGCAGCATATCGATAACCGTCACAAAAACCAGGATGGAAGCCCAACCGTAGTGATTAGACACGAACCACGAATCAGGGTTCTCATAAGCGATGCTGTAGATATTGGTACGTTCGAGTTCACCCAATAGGAAAAAATAAAACAAAACTGGGAGGCTGTAGACCAGAAAATAGCTCCGAATAAATGCGTGGAATACCGATTCTATGTCGTAGCGCAAGAGCAGGTATCCGATAACGTACAATATATATAGAAAAGGAATGATGAAAGTCAGGGTGCGAGTGATCGAAAGGATGAAATTATCCGCTAAAAAACTGCTTCCAATTAACAGGATACACAACCCATGCGCGCCCTGGGTAGAATAATATATTAGTCGTAATACAGACGTTGGCAGGGAAGCGATATGAAGAATGGAAATACCTAATAGTCCGATCTTGAACCACTGAAATGGCTTGACGGGCTCCATATCATTGGTCACGGCTAGCGCATACCCGACGATCACTAAGATGGCATTTACCTGGAGCAATTGAAAGGCTAAATCGGACGACACAATATCCCGCTTTAGCTTATTCGGCTGGGCTAAGGGCATGGGCATATAGAAGCTTTTTTTCAACACGTTCCCATGAGGTTTGCAACTTTAAGGAAAGATTGGGGCGGTATCGCTTCTTAAAACGAAGCAGTTCCTGATATAAACCCCAATAGTCTTTCATGGAAAAAGAGGGCAGCACATAACCCAGACCGAAGCGCGACACGAATTCAGCTACTTCGGTTTCAGCGTTGATGATAACCGGTGTGCCGCTTTGGATGCCGTCGAATATCTTATTAGGGCTTGCATTAATGTTATTTTGATTGACTGGTGCGTAGAGGCAAAGGATGAAATCGATCTGGGTTGCAGCAATTTTGATCACTTCTGACTGAGGTAAAACCCCTAACCACGTGACATTTGGGTGCGTCAAAACTTCCCGGGTTTCCTGATCTACCACCCATCCTGCTGCCAGGACTTTGAGGGGTAAGCCGCTTGACAAGAAACCTTTTATTAGTTCTGTGCCCCGATTTTTTGCAAGACAGCCGCTATACAATATAGTAAGTTCCGAGTTGGTTATTTTCTGCATTTCGCCCTTGTAGTGAGGGGTGAAGTTGGGCAGAATACGGGTTTTATACTTCAGGTTATCGGGCATTAGTTTAAACCTGTTTTCGTCGGTAACGAAGAATTGATCGACGGGCAGGAATAAACATTTTTTGAGAATACGGAGACGATTTCCCGGGAGGTCTCTCCGTAGGAAGACAGAATCAAAAATATCCACAATTACCCTCCGATGTCCCCAAAGCAAAGGCCATAACATCAGCAATTGGGGTTCGTTAACCACGTGAATAGAGTGGTAACGGTGGCGGATAAGCAAGAAGGCAGCCCAACCAAAATAACGGACAAAACCAAGGAGCGATTTTCGTTTCGCCCGGACAAAGTATAATTTTTCAGGCTTAATTCTGGAAACAAAGCAGGATGCCTGGTCGGTACCGACACCAAGAAAAATAACTTTTGCCCCGGAACGAACAAGTGTAGAGACCTCTTTGAAGATTCGTGTATCCGATCCGTCATTCCATGACAGATACAGGATCTTAGGATAGGTTTTCATGAGTAAAGTATAGATGTATGCTGTAAATTTTGACTAAAATATGGAAATACTTAAAACTTTTATAATTTTAAGGCGAAATTCTAAGACCAACATACTATACGCTTATTTACTTCATGAAAATTCTACTGTTTCACCAATATTATTTGGAGGACGACGACCCAGGTGGATCTCGCTGGAATGAGATGACTCAATATTGGTTTCGAGCAGGTCATGACCTAACAGTGATTGCGGGAATGATCCATGCACATCGCACCGAAAAGAGGTCTATTTACCAGGGAAAATTACACGCATGTATTAACCAGCAAGGGGTGATCGTACATCGTGTCCATGTTACAGCGGGGTACAATCGAAGTTTTTTAGGTCGTTTTGGGGGATACATTTCCTATTTTGTATTCAGTATATGGGCGGCATTGTTCAAGGCAAAAGGCCGGTTTGATGTGGTCATTGGCACATCCCCATCATTGTGGGTAGGTTTGGCAGGAGTAATCATTGCAAAATGGAAACGGTGTCCTTTCATCTTGGAAATAAGGGATCTATGGCCTGAATCGGCCGTTGATTTGGGGGTGTTAAAGAACTCCTATTTAATAAGCCTTGCTCATTGGATGGAGCAATTACTCTACCGCAGGTCCAAACGTGTGATCGCAGTGAGTCCAGGTATTGAGAACGTACTAATTGAGAAGAAGAACATCAAACCGAGCAAAATTATTTTAGCTCCCCATGCCGTTGATTTTAAAAAATTGGAAGCATCCCTGGTCGGTATCAATCGTGAGGCACTCCGAAAGAAATTAGGACTTGAAGGATATTTTGTGGTGCTATATGTTGGTGCTCACGGTAAGGCAAACGGGCTTCACCAGTTGCTAAGAGTGGGCGTTGAAATGGTAGGTACGCCTGTTCTTTTCGTTTTGATAGGGGAGGGCATGGAAAAAGAAAATCTCCAGGCCGAAGTCTATCGTCAAAGCTTGACAAATTTCCGGTTTTGGGATGCCATTTCGAAGCAGGATATTTATAAATATATCAGTATGGCCGATCTAGGGTTGGTTATGTTAACCAAGTGTGAAACTTTCAAAACCGTCTATTCGAATAAGACCTTTGACTACATGGCTTGCCGAATACCGGTACTGATGACCATTGACGGGTGTTCTCGAACCTTGATAGAACAAGCCGAGGCCGGAACTTATGCCGACCCTGATGATCCTTTACAAATAGCTGCCGTAATTCGTTATTATTATAACAATCCTCAAATTGCTCAGAAGCACGGTGAAAATGGTTACCAATTGGTACGAGCAAAGTATAATAGGGCTGAGATTGCTGAATCCTTGTTGGGTGATATAGTCACCCTGGTGGGGGAGAATTGATTTAATGATATACTATACTTTTTTCACATGTTACGAAATATTGCAATTATTGGAGCCGGTGGTTTCGGGAGGGAAATCGCCTTGTTAATTTCTCAGATTAATGCCCAAAAAGAAGTTTGGAAATTGGTGGGGTTTTACGATGACCATCCCGATTTACAGGGGAAGAATTACGCGGGGCTACCTGTATTAGGTACAACAGATGCCTTAAATCGTGTGGAGAAGCAATTGTCGGTCGTGATTGCAGTAGGATCTCCGCAGGTGAAGCGAAAGATTTTTCAGAAACTACTGAATCCCTACCTACGTTTTCCCACATTGATCCATCCTGGAGCCATCTTTGGAGGGGGAACTCAATTTGGGATTGGGAATATCATATGCGCAGGCACCATCCTAACGGTCAATAACGTATTGGGCGACTTCGTCACCATCAATCTGGGCTGTACGGTGGGGCATGATACACGAATAGGGGCTTTTTCCTCCGTCATGCCCGGAGTATGTATTTCGGGGGAGGTGCTCATCGAAGAGGGTGTATATATAGGGACAGGCGCAAATATTATTAACCAAGTAGAAATTGGTGAAGAGAGCATCATTGGCGCAGGAGCCTTAGTAAATAAGTCTTCCCCCGGCTTTTGCACGCTAGTGGGAGTTCCTGCTCGGATAATTCGGATATTCAAACCCACCTATTGAGGAATTAATGCAGCGAGTTTTTTAACGTCTATCGTCAAAGCACATTTAAAATGACCCTCAGGACAGCTTCTATGGCCATGTAAACCGCAGGGGCGGCAAGAAAGCGGTTGATCGGTCTGTCCAATATGCGATATTGTGGACAAAGGACCATATCCGAAGGCTGGAACCGTAGAGCAGAAAATGGCAGTAACAGGGGCATCAACGGCAGAACATAAGTGCATAGGTGCTGAATCGTTTACAAAATTCATTACAGCATTTCGCATTAATGCAGCCGATTGGAGTAGACTGAGTTTACCGCAAAGATTAACGATTGTTCGTTGTTCACTTCCCTGGATTAAACGTTCACCCAGTTCGTAATCAGCAGGGGCACCGACGATGTAGATGGTATGGGAACTAGGGATCAAGTCAATCAGTTCCTTCCATTTTTCGAGGGGGAATTGTTTGGTAAACCATACCGATGCCGGGGCGATACATAGATAGGGTTGATGCTGATTAGCCGTAATTTTAGCGTCGTCGTTGGTGGGATAAAGCCTCGGTTTTTGAAGGGGGGCGTCTGTAATGGGTTTTAACAACGCATAATTACGTTCAATTTCGTGTCTACCGTCACCCATTCGGTGGGGAATACGGTGGGTGAAAAAATAGGATAAGGGATTTTTATCAAAGCCAATACGAACGTGCGCTCCCGACATTGCCGTGAGGAGGCCTGTGGCGGCATAGCGTTGGAGGTTGATTACATAGTGATACTTTTTTTTTCGGATTAGTCCTAGTAGTTCCCATAAATGGCGGTATTTCCCTTTCTTTTTATCCCAGATCAGCACTTCACGAATGAAGGGGTGTCCTTTTAGGAGTGGCTCATTGCCTTTGCGAACCAAAAAATCGATCTCTGCCTGGGGGAGTTTATCGTGTAACGTCTCCAAAACCGAAGTT
>JBAYRB010000151.1:0-6460 GCA_041676905.1 Spirosomataceae bacterium | reverse complement strand
TACCGCACCGATCGAGAAGTAGATGTTCGGATATTTTTAGCCGTCGACAAAGACGAATTACCCGACCATTACTATTGCGATCTATTTACGCCTATTTGTTTGGAAGATTTATGTAACCCTATTGAAATTCGGCTGGAATGGGATCTGTTGGGGAACTTTCGTAATTATCAAGAAGTGAAGGGGAAGGAGATAACAAAGTTCGACCATGAGCCCTTTGAGGAGGACGATCATAAAAAACTGAAGGAAATCTTGTCCGACAAAGAATCGCTTTTACAGGATTACCATATCGAGGATTTGGTCGATACCACCCAGAAGGTATATTCGGCTGAAATCGACGGGTTAACGGCTGCGACTAGCAAAACTTTCGCCGATAAATTAGTGCCGGGGGCTATCTATACCTGCTATACCCTCTGGCATATCATCAATGGAGAAATAGCCGACAAAATCCTAGCCCATACCCAAGCAAATATGAGCGAAGCATTAAAGAGGAAAATGCTCCTACGAGGTTCTGTCGCCTATCAAGATTTTGTTCTAGACCGAATTTTACCCGAAGAACGCAAAACTTTTCAGCCTGAATTGTTCGAACTTATCGATAGGGAAAACCCTTTTATAGCTATTAAATCGATCCGTCACTTACCCGACCCCAATAAATTAGAACCGGACGTTTGGAAACTGATCCGCAATTTCGACAAGTATGTATTGCCCGTTCGTAGCGCTATTATTCAGTACTTTACTCGCTATCCCTGCAATACATCCGCACTAAAAGAATGGGTGCAAGTTTTAGGAACCCTTTCAGAGCAACAAAAAGTGGGCGTGTATGGGATTTTTGAAAAAAATAAAAGCCAATTGGACAAAACGACTATAGCTGGATTAAAAGCCTATCTGGAACGTCGAAACGATAAACTCGACGGACACGACCGAAAATTAATGTTGATACTTAACAACTTGTAAAGACCAAACCTAATCACCAAAACACTTATACATGAACGATAATAGACGAACATTCTTAAAAACCCTAGGCCTTTCATCAGGAGCAATGATTTTAAACCCTTTCGAGGGGACGGCAATTCCAGCTGAAAAATTTTTGAATCAACCTGCCAAAGGTTTAGATATTTATACCAGGCGAATTATTCAAACTGACATAGCCGTTATTGGAGGTGGAATGTCAGGCATATGTGCAGCTTTAGCGGCTGCCCGTAACGGCGCGAAAGTCGTTTTGATTCAGAACCGTTCACGTTTAGGCGGTAATGCGAGTAGCGAAATTCGGATGCATATCTCCGGATCCAGTGCTCTTCGACAAGTGTGGCGAGAAACGGGTATTTTGGAAGAAATCATGCTGGATGATGCGGTGCTCAACCCACAAAATGCCTATCCTATGTTCGATTTTGTGATGTATGATAAGGTCATTTCCGAACCGAACATTACCCTGCTCCTCGATACCGCTCTTTTCGATGCGAAGGCTAATGGGAGGAAGGTCGAACAAATTGTTGCTTTTTGTTCACCCACCGAAGAAATCTATGAAATCAAAGCGAAACACTTTGCCGATTGCACGGGTGATGGAACCCTAGCAGCATTGGTCGGAGCGGAATATATGCGAGGCAGGGAAGCCGAAAGTAAATGGAACGAATCACTGGCCTTTCCTGAGGCTGACGAAAAGGGGATGGGAAATAGCCTCCTCTTTATGGCCGATAAATTTGACAAACCTATGCCTTTCAAGGCTCCTGAATGGGCACGCAAATTTCAATTTGAAGACTTCCGACATCGGGGCGTAAGTTCATTTGAGTATGGTTATTGGTGGATAGAACTCGGGGGTGAATACGATACGATCAGTGACGGACATAAACTGCATCGTGAATTATTGGCCATTTTGTTCGGTGTTTGGGATTATATTAAAAATTCGGGAAATCACCCTGAGTCGGAAAACTGGGCACTCACCTGGGTGGGTATGATCCAAGGAAAAAGAGAAAGTCGCCGTATCGTCGGAGACTATATCATGACCCAGCGAGACGTCCAGATACCACAAGAATACGCCGACGGCGTCGCCTACGGGGGATGGTCGTTGGACGATCACCCACCAGCAGGAATGGACGATACCTCTTTAAAACCAGCCCGTCAAGTTCCCTTGAAAGGTCCCTATCCCATACCCTTGCGCTCGCTTTACAGCAAGGATTTCGACAATCTTTGGATGGCCGGACGCAATATTAGCGTCTCCCATGTCGCACTTTCCTCTACACGTGTGATGGCCACCTGCGCAACCCTAGGCCAAGCTGTAGGAGTAGCCATGCAACATGCAGTAGCCCGGAACTTGACGGGTCGTGGAATCGTCAATTCCCCAAAAGATATCCAACAGGTGAGGCAAACGCTACTTCGCCAAGACCAGTCGATCCTGTATGTTGTCAATCAAGATGAGGCAGATCTTGCGCGTAAGGCGTCCGTTACCGCTTCCGACCAGGACACCGGTTTCGAAGCATCGAATGTCATCGATGGCGTGAATCGTGATATTCAGGATGGAAAATCCCATCAATGGAGAGCACGGGTAGAAGGCGGAAAAGAACCTTGGATTCAATTGAAATGGAACACACCGGTGTCGATCAATCAAATCGAATTTACGTTTGACACTGGTTTACATCGCTACTTACGAATTTCAGGACAGGCCGTCGTGATGAAGAATCAAATTCGGGGTCGGCAACCAGAGACGGTTTCAGATTTTAAAATCGAAGGACTTCTGAATGGGAAAGTAGTCTATTCCGACTTCGTCATGAATAACTATTATCGCAAATATGTCCATAAATTCGAGGTTACTAAAGTAGATTCAGTACGTATTACCATCACAAAAACAAATGGTGATGCCCATGCTCGTATTTTCGAAATCAGGTGCTACAACGAGCGCACCTAGTGCGAAAAACCGTATTTGAGTGAAATTGTACGGTCTTGAGAAGCTTTTTCACTTAATTTACACCAGTGATCACTTTGAAAGAACGGTTACCGAACATGTAATTAGATAGAACTTTAATCACGAAACACTTGAATCATAATTGAAATGAAGTATTTGGTAATTTTTTTCTGCGCACTGCTGAGTGCCTTTTCCTATTCCCAATCATTTCTGATTGAGGCAGAAAGCTTCGATGAGAAGGGAGGATGGTTTGTTGATCCGCAGTTCGTCGAACAAATGGGCTCGCCCTACTTATTGGCCCACGGCTTGGGCGAACCGGTGGAAAACGCACATACCACGATTCAGTTTAAGGAGGGGGGAAAATACCACGTTTGGGTACGAACCAAAAACTGGGTACCCGGAAACTGGACACCCCCTGGAAGGTTTAAAGTGAAAGTCGGAGAGCAAACGCTTGCAACCGAATTCGGGAATGAACCTGAATGGGGCTGGGAATATGGGGGAGAGGTCACCGTTCCTAAAGGCAAAACACGGTTGGAGTTGGTAGACCTTACCGGATTTGATGGACGATGTGACGCTATCTTTTTCAGCAAACAAAAACAATCGCCGCCTAACGAATTGGCTGAACTGACACAATGGCGTTTAAAAGTAACGCAAAAGCCACTTCAACCTGAAAAAACCATGACTTTTGATTATGTTGTCGTAGGGGGAGGTATCGCGGGTTGTGCCAGTGCCATTGCCGCGGCGGAGCAGGGGTTGAAAGTCGCTTTAATTCATGACCGCCCCGTTTTGGGGGGTAATGCAAGTAGCGAAATACGGGTACATACCCTGGGTATTTATGGCCATTTCGAAAGAATCCTACGCATGCTCGATACCAAGCACTATCCCAACGGATCTCCCGAAGCCTATGCGGAAGATCAGAAAAGACACCGTTATATGGCTCGTTATGAGAATATTCACCTGTTTTTGAATTGGCGAGCCTACGGCGTAGAAACGAAACAAAATACAGTTCAAGCGGTGGATGCAGCACACACGCACACCGGGGAACGTATTCGCTTTGTGGCACCCTACTTTGCTGATTGTACGGGAGACGGATGGATCGGTTATTGGGCTGGTGCCGAATATATGTACGGCCGCGAAAGTGTGCATAAATTTAATGAAGGATGGGACGAGTTCGGAGAACTTTGGAGCCCAGAAGTAGAAGACAACGTAGTAATGGGATCATCCGTCTTGTGGAGATCATACCGCGACGACAAACGTCATGATTTTCCCGAGGTGCCTTGGGCTATGGATGTAGCTCGTGAATATTCGGCTGACCAAGGAGAATGGCAATGGGAGTATTCGAATGAAGATGTTCACCAAATCCACGATGCTGAACAAATTCGAGACCATATGTTAAGGGCTATTTATGGCTCCTTCGCCAATTTTAAAAAACAGCCTAATGCGCGTAACCAACGCTTGGAATGGGTTTCATATCTGCTTGGGAAAAGAGAATCCAGAAGACTCGTCGGAGATCATATCTTTACCTTTAATGACGCCAAAGATAGAACGCCTTTCCCCGATTCAGTGGTGATGGAAATAAGAGAAGTGGATGTGCATTTTCAACAAAACCTGGTAGACCCTGAAAAACCAGACTTCTTGTCGAAAGCCATGTTCTACAAAACAGGGAAATATTATATCCCTTACCGTAGTTTGTATTCTAAAAATATAAATAATCTATTTATGGCAGGGCGTTGTTTCAGCACCTCTCACGTAGGGCTGGGAGGGCCGCGGGTGATGAGAACGACCGGACAAATGGGGGCGGCAGTAGGTTTTGCAGCTTCCCTTTGTCTAAAACACAAAGTAACGCCCCGAGAACTTTACCAAAAACATCTAGAAGAATACATGAATCTTATCCAGATTCAAAAAGTGGGATACAATTAAAAGCTAAGTTACGGTTGGTCGGGAAGGAATGAACGGGAAGTTGATAAAAAAAGGTAAACAATACGGTTTTACATTGATTTTGTTTTTGATGGGCTTCGGATCCTGGAATGCCTTCGGGTTCCAGGGATCCGAAAACCCTCGAAAACCCCTCAAGGTGAAGGGAGAATGGCCAGAATATGCCCTTCAAGTCAGCGAAGTAGTTATCACTTTTGAAGACACCGTGGGGGTGACCCATCATATTAGCCGTTTGTTAAGAGCAGACGGAAGCCCCGAAGGCTATGTGAGCCATATCGAGACACCCGTTTGTACCGACACCCTTTGTGCCCTCATGGATATCCGAATGTATTGGACGCTAGCAGGCACTTATTGGGCGTATGATACTATTCCCACCAAACCCCTAACTAAAAATGACCACATTGAATTTGATGAAAAGGATTACGAAAAATTACATGAATTACTGCAAGATGAGCAGTCGATTTTAAGAAGAAGACATAAAGACGATCTGTTTGAGAAGGAAGAAAAACGGGTATCTCAAGTCGTGGATGCGGTCACCGGAGCGACTTCAAAAGAAGTAAAAGAAGCAGTGGTGGAAGGAGCGGTGTATTCGTCTTATACGATTTACCATCTGGTACACAGTCAACTGGCTGCGGTTATTCGCGAAGACCTAAAAAATAACCTGCTCACCTCTTTAGGAGATCGACTACTGTATTCAAATAAAATTGATGAACGTATATTTTTTATTAAAGAATTACCTCCAGATGAACTCCGGAGTCGAATCGATCCTATCATAGAGACGATCCCTGAAGCTGTGCCCCGGGATCGTCTCTATATTCTTAAGAAAATGCCGTCCGATCTTTGGAACCTTGACCATGTACAGGTAGCTATAGCTGAAAAGTCCTCAAATCTGGATATTCACAGTCTATCGTATTTCCTCAACCAATTAAAGGGAGCGAAATCGATTAACCCTGAAAGCCTCCGTTACCTAAGTCAAATTATTACGACATACAGTGTCAACCAATTGAGAAGCTATTTGTCAATGCTAGAGAAAACCCCCGGTATTTTATCGGATGCCCAAATCCTCGCTGCTATTCAACAAGCGGCCTCCGATCCCGATTATCCCTTCAGTGCTTATCTAAAGTCCTTTTTGAACAAGCAAGGCATCGACCTTAAACAATAATTCAATTGACATATCCACCCCTTTCATTACCTTTGAAGGGGCTGTACCGCCTTTATCAGTATTTCAAATCGTATTTTATTATTGTAGTAATGCAACCTAAATTAAAAATAGGAATTGTAGGTTATGGTAACCTCGGGCGAGGCGTTGAGTTAGCTATCCACCAAAACCCTGACATGGAATTAGTGGCCATTTTTACACGAAGACCCCCAAATCACCTAGGGAAGTCAAACGCGTATGCCTATGCTCAATTGGAGGAGTTTAAGGGGAAAATTGATGTAATGATTCTATGTGGCGGTTCTGCAAAAGACCTGCCCCAACAAATAGGTGAAGTAGCTAAATCCTTTCATACGGTTGATAGCTACGATACCCACGCTCAAATTCCCGAATATTTTGAACAAGTCGATACGATTGCTAAATCGAATGGTAATGTTTGTGTTATTTCTACGGGTTGGGATCCGGGGCTATTTTCC
>JBAYRB010000150.1:0-6461 GCA_041676905.1 Spirosomataceae bacterium | reverse complement strand
TTCATTAAATGGACCCCATACGACGATGCTCGGAAAATGATAAAATGCATCCATAATGGCTTTCCATTCCGTTTTGAATATATTTTCCGATTCTGGAGTCCGATCCCGATCCGTTTCACGACCGGTTATGCCTGGGCGTTGCTCCCAACGATTCCCCAAATCCCCACTGGGCATGTCCTGCCATACCAACATTCCTAATCGGTCGCAATGGTAGTACCAGCGTGCAGGTTCCACTTTGACATGCTTACGAATCATGTTGAAACCCATTTCCTTGGTTTTTATGATATCGAAAGCCAAGGCTTCTTCGGTAGGAGCGGTGTATAGCCCGTCAGGCCACCACCCCTGATCCAGCGGGCCGTATTGAAATACAAATTCGTTATTGACCAACATGCGTTGTATGCCGTCCTCATCCGGTTGCATGCTGATTTTACGAATCGCAAAATAACTACCCACTTCATCGACTACTTTCCCTTTTCGGAGGATTGCAACCTTTAGATCATAAAGAAAAGGTGCACCCGGAGCCCAAATTTTTGCATTGGGGATATTGAGTACGACTTCCTCATCGGCACCCACCGTCCGACTGACGACTTCCTGATTGCTCTCTAAGACAGTATAGCGCAACTGATCTCCAGCTTGTAAACCTTGGGTGGTCGGTTTAATTTGAACCGAACGAGTCTCAAAATAAGGGGTGATTTTCAGATTGGATAGATAAGTTTCCGGCACTGTTTCCAGCCATACAGTCTGCCATATTCCCGTTACAGGCGTGTACCAAATACCATGGGGTTTGTTAACTTGTTTACCTCTTGGTTGCGGACCTTCATCAGTTGGATCCCAAACTCGAACAGTCAGTTCCTGTGCCCCCTTTTTAGATAGATAATCCGTAATATCAAATGTAAAAGGATCGTAACCCCCTCGGTGGCTGCCAACCTTCTCACCGTTTACAAATACTTCTGTTTCCCAGTCAACCGCACCAAAATGAAGCAATAACCTTTTGCCTTTTAGGTTTTTCGGACTTTCGAAGCTGGTTTTATACCATAAATCCTGCTCCTTTCCTACCGTCTTACCAACGCCTGATAGGGCCGATTCCACTGCAAAAGGAACTAAGATTTTCCCATCAAACGACGAAGGTTTCCCTGATTGCGTGGGAACGATCGCATAATCCCATAACCCATTGAGATTAGTCCATTCCGAACGGGTTAATTGAGGACGAGGATACTCCGGAAGTGGAGCATTAGGATCCACCTTTTCTGCCCAAGGCGTTAATATTTTAGAACCTGCCGGCTGCCAATTTTGTGCCTGCACGAAGGCATAAAACGACGAAATAATTAGTGCTAGTGTTAGAAATTGAAGTCGCATGTATATCGGAACAAATTCAAAAGTAAATAGGCTATTTATCCAAGACCTCAAAGTTAATGAACTTGGCTTTAATTCACAGTGTATTTCGACCGGTGAAAATAGACTTAAATAGAAAGTTCCTGCACATCCAGACCTCCAAGGTCTTCTTACTAAATTTATTGCTTCTGCTCGACCACTTCCAATTCTTTTTTACGATTCTTCTGTAAATCGATGGTACGGAAGTCAGGGTGGGAATTCATATCGACTATGAATCCCTGAATTCGATCAATCTCCACGCTTAAGGAGTCGGCTTGAAACCCGAAGACATGTCCTCCATTTTCTCGATCGTCGTCGATAAAATGCAAATGGTAACCGGGAATATTGACCTGAGCTGTGAATTCTGGGGCGATGAAGCCAATACAGGTTCCGGAAGTTTCCTTGAACGTGAAAGAAGTCTGTCCTCCCGAAGCCAGGTAATCGGCCAATTCGGGATAAGGTTTGGGAATGGGTGCAACGGAACGCGCGTCTACCCGATCAAAATTCCCTTTCAACCGAATCGCGTAAATTTCATTGGAATTCAAATAGGGGGCTAGACGTTCCTTTAATTCTTCGAAGGTAAAGTTTGGTCCGTGCAAAACAAAAGAGGTGTCTGCCTGGAAAAATTTAACGTAGGCCAACGGGGTTTTTTCATCCCCACCTACCTCTACGATTTCGCCGTTATATCGCATTTTTAATACCTTCCCGTCGACTACAATCATTTCACCGTCGAGGTTGTTAAATGTTCCGATACCAAAATCACCTTTCGTTTTTAGTTCGGATATGGTGAGTTCTCCTTCAAAAACGCCTGCTAAAAGGGCATCAATGATTGAATACTGATAGAGATGATCCTTATAAATGGACAAAGGTTGGGCTTCTCCGATAACTTCAGAAGGGTTAGTGCGACAAGAACCTAGTGTCGTTAAAGTAATGAGGGTCAGTAGAATGGGTTTCATATCGAAGGGTTTATGGTGGTTTTTTTTTAACGCGCTCAAAGGTAATTATTTTGTTAATTTCATACATAGGTTCCCTGTTCAGATATTTGTCAGCTGAATGTTTTGCAATACGGAAAGGTGTTTTTCGTTAGTATACGCAATGTCGTATAGCCTGAAAAGTTCATTTATGAGATTTAGCCTATTGGTTATTTTTGGATTGGTTATCCTAAAAAATAGTCAAGCCCAACAATTGAATTTAAGTCGATTGTTTTATCCTAACGCGACTTTGAGAGCGGAGTACCACCCCGGAGCTACCTTGGGTGAGCTTGGCCCATACGGCATGACCAGAACAAGCTTACTCGGTTTTGTGCCCGTACAAAGTGAAGTACAAGCCAGCTTTAGCTTAAGGAAAAAATTTGATCTTAGAGCCGTTCACACCCTCATGTACGGGTATTATGGCCGGACTACCCCCAGCCTCAATCAAATCGAAACTCCCGAACGAGGTTATCAGTCTATATCGGTAGGGGTAATCCGTCTCCAGGCCAGTGTGAAAGACAAACTTTGGGTCTACGGGGGAGGGGTAGGGATTTCGGAATCGAACGAAACCTTTTTTACACCCCGTCCTTATCTGTGGGGAGGGGCGGCACGCATGCATATTTTCGGACTTCAAACCCAGTTGATGTACGGCTCTATTTTGGCTTATAACCAAAAGTTGCAGCTAATTCCCGTATTTGGTATCAACAAAAGATTCAATCGGAATTGGCGTGCCACCGCAATATTACCTTTTACTGCGACGGTTCGCTATAATGCTAAAAAATGGCTTAGCATGGAAGTACTTTCTGGCTTGAACGGCTATAGTAGTGGGTTTAAAATAGCAGCTCCTACGACTCCGGAACTGGAACGACTCAATCGTCAGAACTATCATCATGTAAAAATGGGGGTAGCCGTAAATGCGCATCTGTTGTCCGTATTTAACGTTTCCCTCGAGGGGGGGGTGACCACGTTCCGTCAATTGAAAACCCGTGGGGAAGCGGGTCAAATATTGGATCAGGGGCAACCCGTTGCAGCCCCCTACCTGGGAGTGAGTCTCCGTTATATTACCTCCAAGTCCAAATTATCTTCTAAATTTACCCGTCGATTAGGAATCAGTGAAAACGGATTGAGTTGGTAAGCCCTGATTGCCATACGTTGAACCGGTCAATCCACCCATTAAATGTTTGCTTTTTTTCATGAATTCTATTGAAAAAATTTTCGAGTCGTTCAATAAGTTAAGAGTATTGGTGATTGGCGATGTGATGTTGGATTCTTATGTATGGGGTAAGGTAGAACGTATTTCTCCGGAAGCGCCCGTTCCGGTAGTTTCTGTCAAAAGCAGAGAACTGCGTCTTGGCGGAGCTGGTAATGTGCTCTTAAATCTTCAGTCCCTAGGCGCTGAAGCCTTTGTCTGTACGGTGGTTGGGAACGATAATTACGGGCAGAAGTTACATCAAATCCTTCGGGAACGAGGATTGAATTGTGAAGGATTAATCCAAAGTGCTGATCGGGTTACCACGGTCAAAGAGCGTGTGATTGCGGGTAATCAACATATAGTCAGGATCGATACCGAAATGGAAGAGGTTATCTCTGAACAAGAGCGAGCCAAACTCATCGATAAGGCTAGAGAACTTATTCCCTCTTGCGATGTAGTTTTATTTGAAGACTATGATAAGGGGGTGTTGGACGAATCATCGATTCAGGAAATCGTGGATTTTGCAAGGGAACATGAGGTGCCCACGGTCGTGGATCCTAAGAAACGTAACTTCATGGCTTATCGAAATGTAACACTTTTCAAACCGAATCTCAAAGAACTACGGGAGGGTTTTAAACGAGATTTCGATATTGACAATCGGGAACGCTTCGAAGAAGTGGTTCAAGAGTTGGTACATCGTTTATCGGCAAAGGGGGCATTGATTACCCAGTCCGAAAGAGGGGTTTTCATCTTATCAGAAGGCGAAAAACACCATATTCAAGCCCATAAGAGAAATGTAATTGACGTTTCCGGTGCTGGGGATACCGTGATTAGTATAGCAGCCTGCTGTGTTGCGCTGGGTTTGTCTCCTTATCAAACGGCAGCACTTTCTAATTTAGGGGGAGGTTTGGTTTGCGAACATGTGGGGGCTGTCCCCATCGACAAAGAACTCTTGTTGCGCGAAGCGTTGCGCTTACACGGCCAAAATTAAGTAAAGGCCTATAAAAAATCGGGGCGGTCTGAGTCTATTGACAGACCGCCCCGATTTAAGGAGTTATTCGGAAATTAAATGGATTCTTCCACTTCTTCCAGCTCTTCCGAATCGAATTGTTTAACCGCTATAGGTTTTCGAATTCGAACATCCTTTTTCTTATTTTTAAACTTCTTAATCCTCATCTTGAGCGTATCGATCGCCAGATCGGTTGCTTCTTCGAATGTGGTGCCTTTTTCACTTACAAATACACTACCACCGGGCACGTACAGTTTTACGTCGACCAGTTTCTTGTGGATCTTGTTGTTCTCACTTTTGTCAAGTTTCAGGAAAACATCGCCACTGGTAATGTTGTCGTAAAACGTTTCCAATTTATTCAATTTCTGTTGAATAAATGTTAACAACCTTTCATCCGCAGTAAAGCGGACTGCTTGAATCTGCAGTCTCATACGCATCTAATGTTTTAGTGAATAACTGCTCCAGTACGGTTAAAGTGAAAAACTTTCCTGGAATTGATTAAATAAATTAACGAATTATAAAAGTGAATGTCAAGGAAACGAAGGGGATAATTTCCGACATTCAACTAGGGGCGCAAAGAGACAGTTTTTGCGATGAATTTTACTCTGAAACGATTTTCAGTACGGTTTCGAAATAGAGGACTTGGCCAGGGAAAAGCTGTTTCATTTGGTGTTGTCTCACCGGCGAATGCTCCTGTAGAAATGCTTCACTGGCAGGGAGGTTGTCGATCTCAGTTTGCAAAGCATAGGTTACCTCATCTCCTTCGATTTCAGTCATTAATTTCAAAAAACGGCAATTGACCACCCCAGGGAGGGCTTTTATTTGGGGGATGTGCTCACGCTGCATCCATTTTACCCATCGGTTTTCGATTTCCGGCAAAATACTGTAGGTGGTGTTATGTATGATCATGGTTTTCTTTGTTAACTCTTGCGAATCTACACATTTTGCGAGAACAACTCGTTTTGAATCGCTATATCCTACCACCGGCCGATCTTGTATTTAGGATGAATTGAGTATATTCGAAATCCCAAACCCGTTTTATTGAAATTGATCCTTAATCCCTTTACCGTAGATGAGTAAAATATTTTCACCAAAAGTTACCCGTCGAAATGCGTTGAAAATGGCTGCGACAGGCGGCCTTTCGCTTTCACTCAACCCCGAATTTAAGTCTACACGTAGCAATCCCATCGTTGAAGAAAATAAAAAGCCGGGCTCTCGTGATTGGCAATTAACACGGGTCCGATACGATCAATCCCAACACCGCAGTGCCTTAATCGAGGGATACTGTTCAAAACAAAGTGTGAAAGCGGGAGAATCCATCGATATAATGGTTTCGACCAACCCTGCCGTACCCTATCAATTGGATATCTACCGTACCGGTTATTATGGTGGGACAGGCGCCCGCTTGATGAAAAGCTTGGGGCCTTTCCAAGGTAAGGCGCAGGAAGTGCCCGAACCAGGTGAGATGAATTTGCATGAATGCAAATGGGAAGTCTCCACTCAATTAACCATCCCTTCGGATTGGCTGAGCGGGGTTTACTTGGGTAAACTCAAAACCTTACCCGGAGAAGGGAAGCCGTATTGGGAAAGCTATATCATATTTATTGTCACCGATGACCGTCCGGTGGATCTGCTATTTCAATGTTCGGATAATACCTGGCAAGCTTACAACCGGTGGCCAAGTAATTTTTCATTGTATACCCATCCGAAAGGGGTCCAAGGGCCTTGGGCGAAAGTCAGTTTCGATCGTCCTTACGGGCGGCAATCCCAATACATGGGCATCGTAAATGATCCATTGTCCTTTGGGTCCGGCGAGTTTATCTCCTTCGAAATGCCTTTTTCCTATTTTTTGGAGGGGGAAGGGTATGACGTCGCCTATTGTGCCAATTGTGATATGTTAACTCCTGATCGTGCCTTG
>JBAYRB010000149.1:0-6469 GCA_041676905.1 Spirosomataceae bacterium | reverse complement strand
GAGTCAGAGGATGCCATGGCTCCGTCGGTGCAAGAAACAATTCAAGAGACTGTGGTTCAGCCTACCCGAAAAGACTTCCGTGAGACAGCCTTCTTCTTTCCTGAACTCAGAACTCAGGCTGACGGCTCCTTGGAATTTAGTTTTACCATGCCAGAAGCGTTGACACGATGGAAGTTCCAGGCACTAGGTCATACGAAAGATTTGGCTTTTGGGTATGAGTCACAAGAGGTTATCACGCAAAAAGAGTTGATGGTTCAACCAAATATCCCCCGTTTTTTGAGGCAGTCCGATCAGATTTCCATCAGTTCGAAAGTCGTTAACCTCTCCGATCGTACGCTTTCTGGAAATGTCACGCTTAGTATCTTAGACGCATCTAACGGGCAATTATTAAATACGGATTTTCAGGTTGAAAAAACGCCGACCCGCTTCACCCTTGAACCAGGGCAAAGTGGTTCTTTTCGATTCCCTATCGTTGTACCGGCTGATTTTACGGAACCCATTATGGTACGAGTGATTGCTGAAGCCGATGCTTTTTCGGATGGGGAAGAAAACATGATTCCGGTATTATCAAACCGAATGCTGGTAACGGAAACTCTTCCGTTAACAATGAAAGGAACCGGTTCCAAACGTTTCGAATTCGATAGATTAAGTCAAAGTAATTTGGGAGATACAAGGGTTCATCATGCACTTACTGTAACCTATACAGGAAACCCCGCTTGGTATGTGATACAGGCCCTCCCCTACTTAATAGAATATCCCTATGATTGTGCTGAGCAAGTCTGGAATCGGTACTTTGCTAATGCCTTAGCTACTCATATCGTCAGCAGTTCCCCACGTATTGAGCAAATCTTTAAATCATGGAGAGATATTGACCCCTCTGCTCTCCTTTCCAATCTTCAAAAAAACCAGGAATTAAAAACACTTCTCCTAGAAGAAACTCCTTGGGTTCTGGATGCAAAGTCGGAAGCGGAGCAGAACAGAAACCTGGCGTTGCTGTTAGACTTGGTCACGATGAAAAACGCGGGGTTAGGGAATTTGGCCAAATTAGAAGATCTTCAACGACCTGAGGGGGCTTTCCCGTGGTTTAAAGATGGACCGGTAGACGAATTTGTGACTTATTATATTTTGAGTGGAATGGGTCGACTCTTAGGCTTAACCACGCCTGACAAAGCGCAGGTTAAAAAAATGAACAACATCATTCTAAATGGTCTGCAATATGTGGATAGACAAGTAGCCCAAGACTACGAGGATCTCCTTAAAAGAAAAACACTCGACTTGAATAAATACACCTTGTCTCCCATTGAAATTTTCCAATTGTATACTCGATCCTTTTTCCCTCAACAGGCATTTTCGGAAGAATCCAAAAAAGCTTATCGCTTCTATTTAAGTCGACTACCTAATTCCTGGGTAGAACAAACCAAATATGTTCAGGCCATGGCGGCACTCGTTTTTTACAGGGCGGGCGACAAAAAATCAGCGGAATCAGTATTAGCTTCATTGCGTGAAACGGCCATTCACGATCCGGAAAAAGGAACCTATTGGAAGACGATTAAACGAAGTTGGTGGTGGCAAGAAGCCCCCATTGAGCAACATGCTCTTATAGTAGAGGCTTTTGATGAGATTGCCAACGACCAGCAAATGGTGGATCAAATACGTACTTGGTTATTAACCCAAAAAAGGACTCATAATTGGGAGAGTACAAAAGCTACCGCCGATGCCTGCTATGCTCTACTGTTAAGAGGAACCGATTGGCTTCATGATAATCCTAAGGCCCTTATTCATTTAGGGGATCATACACTCGATGCAGATGAAGCCGCTGAGGCAGGAACGGGGTATTTCAAGACTTCTATTGCTGGGTCGGATGTCCGCCCTGAAATGGGTCACATCGAAGTAGAAATAAGTGGTTCCGATGCAGTTCAAGCACGCCCTTCCTGGGGAGGTGTTTATTGGGAATACTTCGAAGACTTGGATAAAATTACTTTCTCGGAAACGCCATTAAAGCTTCAAAAGCAGTTGTTTATAACTCGAAATTCGGATCGAGGGCCGGTCTTGACGGCTTTAACTGACGACAATGAGGTTAAGATAGGGGATAAATTAACCGTCCGAATTATATTAACCGTAGATAGGGATATGGAGTATGTCCATATGAAAGATATGCGGGGGTCGGGTCTTGAACCTACCAATGTTATCAGCAGCTATAAATGGCAAGGAAATCTTTCCTATTACGAAACAACACGTGATGCGGCAACCCATTTCTTTTTCAATTATCTCCCACAAGGGACCCATGTTTTCGAATACCCAATTGTGGCAACTCATGAGGGTGATTTCAGCAACGGGGTTACCACCATTCAATGCATGTATGCCCCTGAATTTATGGCGCATACAGAAGGTATTCGACTAAATGTAAAATAAGGAAATTAGAACAAAGTCTAGCGGAAGAATTGTATTTAGTGTAATGTTACGAGTAAATCATTTAGTCGTAATGCCTTAAAAGGGCATATGAGATAATTTTGGTGACCACCCCTTTTGAAATGAAAAACATAACATTACTTACCTTACAAGTGCTTGTTTGCTTCCAATTAGGTGCGCAAAACAAATTTGACGTCCTACCCTACTGGAAATATTATCAGGCGAAAACCCCTCATACCTATCACTTGCTGATGGAAACAGCGCTGGAGCAGCTCGAAGCGCGTAATGCAAAAGTAGCTAAGATCAAAACTCCATCTGACTGGAAAAACTATCGGACCGAACTACATCGAAATCTGAAAAAATCGCTAGGGGAATTTCCTGCTAAAACTCCCCTGAACCCGAAAGTCACCTCTAGCGTGGAATCCGATGGAATTTTGGTAGAAAACATACTCTTCGAGTCGATGCCCGGCTATTTCGTTTCGGCTTCCTTTTTCAAGCGGAAAGACCTGCAGGGGAAAAAATTGCCAGTCATCGTCTACTGCAGCGGGCATGCCGGTAATGGTTATCGTAGTGAGGGGTATCAACATATCATTTTGAATTACGCAAAAAAAGGGTTTGCCGTTTTTGCCTTTGATCCCATAGGGCAGGGAGAGCGTATCCAATACCGAAAAGAAGATGGAAAAGCAGCGATGGGGACCACCCATGACCACTCCTACTCCGGCTCAGGAGCTTTTCTCCTCGGATATTCCCCGGCAAAGTACTTTATCTGGGACGGGATTCGGGCAATTGATTACCTCGAGACCCGACCGGATGTGGATGCAAAACGAATCGGTATAGCGGGAAGATCAGGCGGAGGAACCCAGTCAAGTTATATAGCGGCCGTCGACAATAGGATCGTTGCGGCAGCTCCCGAATGTTATATTACAACCTACGAAATGCTGCTCAAGTCGAAAGGGCCGCAGGACGCCGAACAAGTATTTCTCCATGGTATTGCCAATGGAATTGATATACCCGACCTGCTCCACATGAGAGCCCCCAAACCCACCCTGGTGGTAACAACGACAAACGACATTTTCAGCATTCAGGGGGTTTATGATATGAAGAAGGAACTCTCCACCCTTTACCAGATGGCGGGCGTACCAGGAAATTTTGTCGTCGTAGAAGATAATGCGGGTCACGCACCTACAAAATTAAACCGAGAAGCTTGCTATCGCTTTTTTGCAGAACATCTCAAAAACCCTTGCCAGACAGACGACGAAGCGGTGCAAATATTTCGGGACGAACAACTCTACGCAAGTCCTAATGGTGATGTATTCCAAATTACGGGAAGCAAACGCCTCAGTGAGATCATCGCTGAAATAGGAGCACCGAAAAATACGGGTAAGGCAAATGTTGAGACGATAGCTCGTACATTAAACTATCAACCGGCGAAGGTCGAAAGTTCATCGATTTATAGTGGAACCCTATTAGGGGAAAATTACAAGGCTGACAAATATTTAATCAAAGGGCCAAGAGGCTATTTTCTTCCCACGGTAATATTCAAAAAAGAGGATAAGTCGTCACGAGTAGCAGTTTATTTTAATTCTAAAGGAAAAACAGCTGATACGACGCAAATTTTGAAACTGCTTACTCAATTCGACCAAGTCATTTGTAGTGATTTAAGTGGGATTGGCGAGCTAAGTGAATATTATAACTGGTCGGGCGACGCGTTTATCCAGCAAACACCCCTGAATTTGTGGTTTTTAGCCCTATTAACCGACCAAAGCTTGACCAAGTATCGGTTGGAAGAAATGGATGCCTTATATGCGTTTATTCGGGCACAGTCGCCGCAAGCCGAAATTGTCGGTGTGGCGGAAGGGATGGTAGCAAGTGACCTCTTACATTGGTCAATTCTGCATCAGGAAAAGCTTAAAGCGTTGGTTTTAGTTGAACCCCTCCTTTCCTTCAAAGAGCTGGTGGCAGCTGAAGTTTATAAAGTTGCATTTTTACTCCACACGGGTGGCGGAATGTTGACCAATTACGATCTACCCGATTTGTATCGCCAATTTCCTGTCGGGAAATTAAAGCTAGTTAATCCGGTCAACGCCAATGGTGAGCCACTGGAAAAGAGCCCTGGTGGGGTAGAGTCAACGCTTCCTCCCGAAAGTATCCGTCGGGTAAAAGATATTTTGGAGGTATTGTAAGGGGAGTTTTCCCCTTATTTTATTTTTAAATGACTGACCCACAGCTCAGTTATATACGATATGATGAAAATTTATACAGATTTTGCAAACGAATATCGTTCCTCTCTACTAATTTGCTATTTGACCCTAAACCTACATAAGAACAATGAATTCATCCTTTGAAATTCGTAACCTCAATGAGACGGAAATACCTCTTATCGTGAATATGGCCGCTGCAGAAGGTTGGAATCCAGGACTTAAAGACAGCGATGCATTTTACCAAGCCGATCAACGCGGGTTTTTCGTTGGCCTACTTGATGCTGAACCCATAGCCTTTATTTCTGCTGTAAACTACAATAATCAGTATGGTTTTGTGGGGCTCTATATCGTTAAACCCGAACACCGTGGCAAGGGTTATGGGTATGCGATCTGGCAACATGCAATGAACGCTTTAGGAAACCTCCCTTGTGGTCTGGATGGCGTTCCCGCACAAGTAGAGAACTACCGAAAATCGGGGTTTGTATATGCATTCCGTCAAATGCGGATGGCGGGGAAAGCCCTTTCACCTTCCAAGGTATCTGACCATATTTTCACTTTTGACGGCCGTTCTACTCACCGAATCAACGAATACGATCGTGAAGTTTTTGGCACCGGCCGAGAAGCATTTTTAAATGCTTGGTTGTCGATGCCTAATGCAAAAGTATTTTACTCCGAGGATAAAAATGGAACAATCGATGGGTATGCTGTGATTCGCAAATGTGGGGATGGTTATAAAATCGGACCTCTTTTTGCCGACAATCCCCAAGTAGCAGAACAATTGTTTCGAGCCTGCCATAGCGTGGCGGAACCGGGAGAAACCGTCTACATCGATATTCCCGAACCACATGGCCCAGCTTGTGAAATGGCTCGTCGATATCGACTCGAACTTGTATTCGAAACCGCTCGTATGTACAAAAATGGTGCCCCTCATTTCCCGCTCGAAAAAGTTTTTGGGATTACGACGTTCGAGCTCGGGTAATTTTTACCGAAAAATATTCGCAGGTTCCCCATTTCATCTGTAGGATCCTGACCGGGTTTCCGGAGGTTTTGAATCCTATCGGTCGCAAAAAAAACACTTCGTATATACTATATTGTTGCAAACGTTTGCATGCCGCAAAATGCGAGATTTTTCCTCTAATTTTTGTCAGGTTTTTTACATCTTTCAGGCCTTTTTTAAGGCAGAATTAATAGCCTTGTGAAAGGGTATCTAAATAAATTGAAAGCGAAGAGCCGATGTACTTCAATTAGTACTTTAAGGGACGATAAGACGGGGGGAAGTCGCTGATTAATTACTATTTTAGAGTTGAAAAGTCTCTATATCAACGAGTTAAGGATTCATTCTTCTACAATTTAGTATGGCAATTAAAATTGAGGAAGTGAATAGGATTCTGAGGTTTAGGTAATTTACGAATCTCAAATGGACATTATTTAGGTGGAATAGATCAAATTTGCGATTGTTGAATGGTTTCAAAATAAAACGGAAGTATTTTGAAAAAAAACCAAAGAAAGGGTAAAAAAAATGCGAAAAAAGATCGGTAGATTTGTAGGGATGAGACGTTTTTAATAAGAAATCTATCAACAGAACTGGGGGATCTTGCGTATTATTCGAAAAAAACGAATTCATTTTAAACCCATTGAAAAATAACTAACTGGTAACCCATTAAAGTCTACTAGGAAAAGCGTTAGAATCTACTAGTAAAAATTATTATTCCCTATTACCGGAGAAACCGGTTTTTGATGGTATTCAGCTTTACGTGACGTCTTTGAACGTAAGACGGGGCAGTATTAGAGCCACAGATTTTAGAACAACTAATTCAAAATTCTAAACCTTCTCAGAAGTGAAAGGTGACTTTTTGAAT
>JBAYRB010000148.1:0-6536 GCA_041676905.1 Spirosomataceae bacterium | reverse complement strand
CGCCTGGCTAATGCCACCTTTAAATCCAGGATCCCTTTTTGTAAGGCTACCTTTAAAGGGGCCGTACCCAAACGAGCCTGGGATGATTCTTTTACTAAATTGCTTACGTCCGCAATTCTGTCGGTCAATCCATTGACTGCAGTCACCATATCCTGTATGGCCTGTGTATTGTCCGCCTGCTCTTGCATATACGCTTGTAATACCAATTCTAAAGTTTCCTTCTCTGACTTGCTCATTCCATTCTTCTTTTCCATCGTCATCTTCTTGTTAGTCATTTTTATAAACTATTATAGTGAAAGCCTTCTTCTCCGCTTTTTCTTTTTGCGTCGCCCGCTGATCTCGTAAGGCACATCCTCATCTCTTTCTCTCTCAGGTGAAAGCAGAGCGTCCAACGAATTGTAAGCCTCTCTTGGTGTTGCTGCCGGGAAAACATTGAATGCGTTCGTCGTATTTCTCCTGTCAAGATTTCCAGCCTGGATTTCCAGCCAACTGGTAATTGGTCTCGGAGTATCGGCTAGCTTGCTTTGGGCAGAAATAATACGCTCTATTTTCCGAAGTGGGAAACCGACCTCACTCCCCTTGATCCTGACCTTTTTGCTATACACAAAAGCAATCCCCCTGGCTTTAATGAGCTTGTAGCCCAATCGCTCCATCTCTATTTTGAAGTCGTCATAGCTATTCGCCGATTGAAGCGTTTGCCGTATATTTGCTCTCAGCCTTTCTTTACGGATGTCATGCCTCGGCAGTTTCCGTTCCTCAGTTGATAAAAACTTACGCAGACTCAACACCTCCGTCAATCCGTATTGCTTTTCCAGCCTCCGGCACAAGTCAGCCATACGTTTATAACTCTGACTATCGCTGGCTACTTTCCCATCAAATCCTACCCTGTTGGCAGCGATATGGATATGCTGTTCCCGAATATCCTTGTGTAATACGCAAACGTACTGGTGATCAGCAATACCGAATTCCGAAGCACAGGCCCGACCGATTTCAATTAGCTGGTTCCGGCTCAGGTGGTCGCCGAGAGCAAGTCTTAAAGAAATATGGAAGACGGGCTTTTTGATTCGCCGGTTCAGCATGCGGACTTCTCTAAATTGGCTGGCCAGTTCCGTTTTATCACCAAAGCAAAGATTATACGCTAACACTTCAGCACGATTTTTATGCTTTACGTTATCTCTTTTGGAAAGGGTAGACTTCTGTTCTTCTGTAAGTTCTCTTTTGTCCTCCAGGCAATAACTGATGCAATGGTAGAAGGAGGCCCCAGTTCGGATATCCCCTATCATCTCAGACTGCTTTTTATTAAATCGGTAAGCTCCTTCAACTCTCCCGATTGAGCTTGCAAGTTTGCTCTCTCGGATTCTTTCAGCTCCTCGGTACCGTTACGTTTTCGGGCGATCTGATTAAGGTTTGCACTAATGTGATTTAGCCTGGCTGTCAGCATCAGCACCTCTTTCGGTAGCACCCTGACACGCGTGTTAACTTTTCCGGAGAGCGCCATTTGCCGCAGGTACGCAGAAACAGACAGATTAACAGACTTGGCTTTTATCGCGATTGCCTTTTTCTCAAATAGGCTACATTTCAAGGCTAACACGTGTTCTTTCCGGACTGCCTTCCTTGGGCGCCCTCCTTTTTTTCTTTTCGTTCTTTCCTTCAGCTCCATACCTTCCGCACTATTATTTTTGAATCCGCCGACGGGCGAATGAGAAAATCTAACAAACCAAATCCCTGGAAGGGATGAGGTTTTCAGGGGTTTTGGTGCAACCAAAACATAGCTGGCTACTCTCAAGACTCATAAAGTCCTTCTGATCCTGTGACGCCGTTTGACGGATGCATTTTGAGCCACCAACCAATCGTTAAGATCCTTCTTACCCTGGTAGAACTGACTCTTATCAGAAAACCTCTCTTTATCCCATTGCAGGACTTTTTGAGTAGCTTCTTTTCCCGCCTTATCCTGGTCCAACATCAGGCAGACGCTTTGGTATT
This sequence comes from Spirosomataceae bacterium, assembly GCA_041676905.1. Lineage (GTDB taxonomy): Bacteria > Bacteroidota > Bacteroidia > Cytophagales > Spirosomataceae > Ravibacter. Next base: position 4,553 of record JBAYRB010000148.1, on the reverse strand, counting down.
TTTCCATGAACGACCGGCTCCTTTCCAGAAAAGACAGAGAATTGAGAATAAGAAAGTCTGACGATGTTGTCTGTTGCTTGTTCGGAATAGAATGGTAAGAGAGGAAATCGAAGAACCCCTCAAACACAACCAATTCATTTCCCCCATCTCCTACTACTGCTTCCGCTTTAGGAGAGCTGCTTCCTTTGAAATTTTCGCTACGTAGTTCATATCCACCCGCCCGGTTCCGGAAGCCCACTACCGTATGCTGCTTACCGTGTAAAAGAAAATCAACCTCCTGGCAATAGTGCTTAGCTATCTCCAAAGGGATACACCTTTTAGCGAGATACTCCCTCATAGCCAGGTGGGCAATCGGGCGTTTGTCCAGGATTAAGATCCGGTCTTGTCCTGAGCCTTTCTCTTCACCCGCTGTTATGGACGCTTCTCTCATGCTATGGGGCTGGTGAAAAGAAAAAGACCACCTGTCGGGGGAAAGCCGCTGCAATAATTCCGGGATAGTGCACTTATGATACAGGATCCCAAAGTCAACCAGAGTACCACCTTTCCCAATAGAATGATCATACCAGATGTTTTTCCTCCGGTTTACCTTAAACGATGCCGTGCGTTCGTCGTGGAAAGGAGACAAGTACCAATGATCCTGGTTACGGATTTTTTCAGGGCGATACCCCAGAGAAGCCAGATACTCCACCATATCCATCTGGTTCACCTCTTTGCAAGTCAGTGTTTCCATACCTCATCTATTCAAGTTCACAAACTGATTTACAAACAGCGGCTGGCAGGCCCGGAAACTATCCGGCCATGCTTACCAACCGCTTTAAATCCATCAGAAAAAGGTTCGAGATTTGTACTTTACAGTCCGCAAAACGGCACAAATTGAAAGTTTTTCGATTTGTGCCGTTTTTTATTGAAATTCACACCTATTGGGCAAATAATAATCACAATCCAGCATTGCATCTATACTTTTCGGATTGTTAGATTGTGTAGCTACCAACTTTCGTTCCAATTCGTTGATTTCCTGTTCGCAGTCAGCTTTCATCAATTTGAAATCCACCGGATCTATCAACTCTTCAAATACTTTTCTCCGGGCCGTATTCAACCGATCATTCAAAGCCTTAATCTCGCTCAGAGTAACATTACGTTTGTCTTTATTACTAGGGGTCTGGTGGCTATATATCGCATTAAAAAAAATTGCACATCTACACCTTGGTAGCATCTGGGTCAAATCAAGTCTTATTTAAGCGAAATCTCCCCCCCTTGTACGGGATATCCCGTACTACGTTTTAGGTAAAATCCCCGATTGCCCCTCTCTAGCGTAACGTATAATTTTGATGCAGCACGTATGAATACTCCTGAATCAAAAAGACCACTCCCATTCTACTTAGAAATGGTGAATAAAGTACTGTTATAATATCCAATTCCTATGAATAAAACACTTATCCTTTGTTGTCTTATCAACTACCTTTTGGTAATTGCAACTTCGGCGCAGGTCGGCATTGGCACCAACACTCCCGATGCCTCAGCACAATTAGACATTAGGGCTAACGATAGAGGAATTCTAATTCCCCGGATGACGGCTGACCAACGTGATGAAATCGAGTCCCCTGCGAAAGGGCTGATGATTTATAATACAGATGATAACGCTTTTTGGTACTTTGACGGGAACCGATGGCTATCGGTTTTAAACAGTGCAAATATGCGCGAAGAAATATCGTTAGTGGGCGGTACTAGCCTTACCCCAACACCCCAATTAATTTCTTTACTGAACGGACAATATAGATTTGATAGCACAGGCATTATCTATGATAGTGGTGGAGAACAATATAATTATTCAAATAACGAGAACTTCTCGTTCCTACTAGACGGCTATTTGGAACCCCGTTTAGCTGGGTTCAGGATTTTTGTGGAGCATAATATTTTATTCAATGATTCGCTTATCTTTAGTCATCCAACTACGAACCAAATAATTGCTATCTATACGGGCAGCTTTACTACGCAATATGATACCCTCTATTTAAATGTTGAAGGAATCAGAGTAACATTCAAAAGTGATAGTGGCAATAATGCAGCTGGATTTAAAATCACCTATAATAAAATTTATAATGCAGGTGCGCAAGGATTAGAACCCTATGTTACCGGACCGTGGTATTACCGACCTGAAACTCAAGCCATCGCCGGAGGTTCCAATGCTATTCCCAATAACCTGCGAGCCAGGGGCCACAATTCTTTCAGTTATGGTTTGGGAACAGACGCTAGCGGACATTATAGTACGGCCTTCGGAATAAGAAACACGGCATCAGGGAGAAACTCGATCGCAGCGGGGATAGACAATAGTGTGGCGGGAACCAGTTCTGCTGCATTTGGTGAAGAGTTAAATGTACCGGGGATTTATTCGTTTGCCACTGGGCAGCGTAATATTGCAGCTGGTTATTACACATTTTCGGTCGGATTTAAAAATACAGCTCAGGCTGATTATTCATCTGCGTTTGGTGCTAGAAATATAGCCGGTAACATATTATCCACGACCTTCGGCACCGGAAACATTGCAAAAGCATACTTGTCAATGACAATGGGCGCAAATCTTGTTACCAAACACTCGCATTCCTTGGTTATAGGCCGCTATAACGACACTACAGCCGTTGAAAACTCCCCAAACATTTGGAACCCAACCGATCCAATTTTTGTGGTTGGTAACGGTCTGTCAAACAATCGAACTAATGCTTTAACACTTCTAAAAAATGGCAACCTGACTATTGCTGGCAATTTAACACAAAATTCAGATGTAAGGCTTAAACGAAATATTCAGCCTATAACCGGAGTGATGGATAAAATTCGACAACTTACCGGATATCATTACAATTGGGCGACGCACTATTCCGATAATGAGGAACTTAATACCGGATTGCTCGCCCATGAAATTGAAAAGGTCATGCCGGAGTTAGTGCGTGAAGACGGAAATGGCATCAAGTCTGTAAACTACAACGGTATGATCCCCTACTTGTTAGAAGCGATCAAAACATTACAAACCGAAGTTGAAATGCTTAAGAAACGATAGTTAATTGAAGTCCCATCTTCGATTCATATCTCGACAGCTTCTTTTTGTTTGACCAAGCGAAAGAAATAAATCGGACCAAGCCGTTATTAACCACATTATTAATTAAATGTTTTCATTGGAAAGTCAAAAGGTGGATGGAATTGCACATACCTATCCACCTTTATCCATTTTCCCTTTTTAAATAAATATCAAAGTGATACGAGTGTGAAAAAGTGATAACACTCATTTTAACCATGCACTACCTATCGAATTTTTGTTGATTAGTCAGCAAGTTTCAGTATTCTATAGGCACCCCTTGCTACCACCACAAATACAATAGCGCCGATAATCAAATCAGGATAGCTCGAGTTAAGCCAATGTACTAAAAAACCTGCAACGATAACACCCGAATTGACAATAATGTCGTTTGAGGTAAAAATCATACTTGCCTGCATATGCGCTTCTTTACTTTTGTTCTTTTGTAACAGGTAAAGACAAATTACGTTGGCTATCAAGGCCAAAACAGAAACAACAATCATTGTTTTGAAGTTGGGCATCGCTTCAATTCCGATAAAGCGTCTGACAACTTCCACAAAACCAATTACAGCCAACACGATTTGAAAATACCCAGCGAATTTGGCGATGTTGTTTTTTCTAGCTACCGTACCACCCACAGCAAACAAAGCCAAGGCGTAAACGATGCTATCTGCTAGCATATCCAAACTGTCGGCCACCAAACCCATGGAGTAGGAAAAAACACCCATGAGCATTTCCAAGCCAAAGAAAAGAAAATTAATAAGTAGCACAGTCCAAAGAAGTTTCCTTTGACTGTTGCTTGTGTCAGTTTCAAAAACCCTATTGCTCTCCCCCGTTGAAATCATGGTTGTATTTAGCTGCAGGGATTCCAAAGCTGAAAATATCGGATCGGGGTTAGCACAATGATAAACTATGAGCTTTCGGTTTGGAATATCAAATTCTAATGATTTAACCGTATCAATGGTTTGCAACTTCAAACGTATTAACTGCTCCTCACTGGAGCAATCCATTTTAGTTATGTTGAATATGGTTTTATTCATTTTTATTTAAATTGAAATTTTACTTCCCTGCTTAGTATAAATCCGACAAGGAGGTCGTAGATAATATTTGGTTAGATTCGCTAAATAATTTTACAGGTAGTCTTCTAATTTTGCAATTTTAAATTTTAATAATTTCTTCGTTTTCAGCAGATTTACAAGTCTAAATATAACTCCACACGAAAAATTTTACGATACAAACTTTACGATGAAGAATTCACTTCGAATGCTGCCCCAAACCCTTATTCTACTAGCCGCTTCATTACTTTTTTTTACCAATACTTTTTCGCAAGACTTTAATCCCGTTGCAGACCTGTATCAGAGACGTGCTGACAGCTTGTATGATGCTGGACAATATCAAATATCTGCCCAAAATTATTGCGCGGAAGCTGAAGCACGACGTATGCTCGGTTACAAAAAACAAGCGGCCGTAAATGCCTCCTATTCCT
>JBAYRB010000147.1:0-6566 GCA_041676905.1 Spirosomataceae bacterium | reverse complement strand
TCGATAAAAAAGGTATCCTGCATTTCGCGGGCAGGATGGTTGTCGGCAAAATTTAAGGCACCGAAGTTATACCAATCCGTTTCAATTTCTGGGCCATCCGACACGTTAAAACCCATTCTTGAAAATATTTCGAGAATGCGCTTTTTAGTTAGGGTGAGTGGGTGTTGACTACCATAAGTATAAGGCGGTACAGGCAAGGTCATATCCACCCCAGGTGTTTGCTGAGCCTCTTGGGATGCGAGCTTCTCCGACCATTCTTCGTACCGGCTTTGAGCTAAATTCTTTAAAGTATTAATCTGGGCACCGAAGGATTTTCTCTCCTCCTTAGCCACGTTTTTGAGCTCCTCAAATAAAGCTGCGATTTTTCCCTTCTTACTAAGAAACTCCAATCGAAACGCTTCTAAGTTTTCCTTCGTCCCCAGCGATTGCTCCTTTACCTGATTCAGTAATTGTTCAACTCGGTCTATCATATTGTTTATTCATGTTCACCCTGGTGAACCAACGGTTTTAGCTGACTATTTCCAGGGCAAATATATTCAATGTTTGGACGCTCTGGGTCATTCCTTCGGCATTTGTTTAACGTATAACGAAGAGTTATTCGGTTCGCTTCTCCGTTTTTTGCCTGCTCATCGATAAAAAAGAGGCAAAAAATCATATACGTAAAAATACGCATTTCTATACGTACAACTACGCAATTTTTAAGCACGAATCAACTTCAACTTCCTGGTATTCAGGGACTTACAACATTGCGTAGATTTTCCCACCTTCGGTTTTTACTGCTAACGGTATTAACTTTACATCAACAAAACGGAACAAGCACACAACATAAGTTCACTAAAACCAAACCTAATATGAAAACTGTTAACCAAATGAAAAATAGGGAAAAAATTGAACCCATGATTTCGGTACAATGTGTCAGCAACACAATTTTTCTGTCGCCCCCCGAAATCACTTGCATGGTAGGCGAAGGCAACTACACGTATATCCACACTTCATCTGGCAAAAAGTACCTCGTTTCTAAAACGATAAAGAACTTGCATTCTCACCTGAATGAAAATGAAAATTTCATTCGCGTTCACAAATCCTATCTGATTAACACCAATCACATTACCAATTATATTAATCAGGACAGGGTTATTAAAATGACCGATGGTAAGGAAGTATACGTATCACGACGTAAATCGAAGGAAGTGAAACAAATACTGGCTAACGTACTCTAAACGGCATATGTATACCCAGGACAATAACACTATATCCACATCAATAGAACAATTCTAATAGTTGACTATACTTTTTAGTGGGTTAAGTAAATTGAACAGCAGTTGCCGCGTGATCGGCAACTGCCTGTTTACTATTTTCCACTCGGCGTATTTTCAGCTAATTGTTGGGCTAGTATTTCAATTCCTTCTGAAAAGGTACGGGGCGCATAACCCAGTGTATTTTTCGCTTTATCCAAGATAAAACCGGTTCGGGGTGGGCGTCGTGCTGGTTGGGTAAAAGTAGTGGAATCCGCCCTCTTTATCAGCTCTTTGTTTAGTCCAAAATAATCAGCCGTTCGTAAGGCCATTTCGTAGGGGGTCAACAAATCTTCTCCTGAAATATTGAAGATCCCTTGGCTTTCTTTTTCGGCGATTAGGATACATCCTAGCGCCAAGTCTTCAGCGAGGGTGGGTGTGCGCCATTGGTCGTCGACGACCTGGATGGTCTTATGATCTTCCAATGATTTTTTCACCCATAGCACAATATTACTCCGACTCATGTCGTGGGCAATGCCGTATACTAGGACGGTACGAGCGATAGCCCATCGTATAGATGAGCTCGTCACTGCCTTTTCTGCTGCGAGTTTACTCCAGCCGTAGAAGCTGATGGGATTCGGTTCGTCTTCTTCTTTGTACGGTCCAGCCTTTCCATCAAAAATAAAATCGGTAGATAGGTGGAGCAAAAATGTATCGTTCGATTCACACGCCTTGACCAGGTTTTCTACCGCCGTAACATTCTGTTTCCAGCAGGCTTCTTTTTCTGCTTCACATTGGTCTACGTTAGTCATCGCTGCGGTATGGATTACAACCTCGGGTTTGATCGTCTCAAACACCGATTCAATGGAAGACCAATCGGTAATATCCATGGTATGGTAGGTATACCCAGTGGTAAAAGGTAATCGATTAGCGCCCCGAGCCGTCGCAATGGTTTCAAATCTTTCGTCTTCCCGGAGAAATCCGATCAATTTCTGACCTAGCAATCCGTTAGCACCGGTTACCAGGATTTTCTTCTTTTGATTTAGCGGTGTCAATACTGATAATTAAATTTTCTAGTGATTTTTTTCTTTCTCCAACGCTCCACCTTCAGGTTCATAGCAACGTCCTGTAGGGGGCGATCCCGTTCATCGGTATCCACTGATGCGATCTTATCGAGCACATCGAGTCCTTTTATAACTTGCCCAAATACGGTGTAATTTCCATCTAAATGAGGTGTTCCGCCCACCGTTAAGTAGGATTTTTCTTGCTCAGGGGTAGGTTTTCGAGCCGCTCGTTCGAGTTGTTTTTCCAATTCTGATTCAGTCCAGACCTTTCCTTTAACGATATAAAACTGGCAATCGCTCGACGATTTGGCAGGATTATTGTCCCGTGCAGCAGCCAAGGCTCCTTTTTTATGGAATAATTCCGGTACCAATTCTGCCGGAATTCGCTGCCCATTGCTCCCGCTTCCCAAAGGCGTACCCGACGGAGCATTTCGCGAATTGGGATCCCCTCCTTGTATCATGAAATCATCGATTACCCGATGAAAAAGCAAGCCGTTGTAAAACACTTCTTTGGCCAATTTTAGAAAATTCTCTCTATGTAAGGGTGTTTTTTCCGAAAGCAATATAAGCATCTCCCCGTGGGGGGTTGATAGGGTAATCAAATAATCCTGTTTGGAAGCTTTTTTTTGCGCCCAGCTCTCCAGGGGAAAGCTAATAAAAGAGCAGCAGATGCTCAATGTAAAGAGCCTTACGCGTCGCCCAAAATATCGCCCTGCCATGCGTACCATCCTATTATAGAGATTAATTATGGGTCAGTCTCGTAGAAAAAGGCGTGGAAAAACGAATCTTTAAGCCATTATCAATTTTCCCGGAAACATTTTCAACCTCCACCCTAACCGAATGATTTTCCCAGATCTGGAGGTCGTCTGAAGATTCCAGCGGCTCGCCCCAATTGATGTTAAAATGTCGACCAACGACAGCCCACATCCGGTCAGTAGACTCGTCCCCGTTTAAATAAATATCGACTTTAATTTCACTTACCCGATTATCTTCGGAAAACAGATAAAATACGTCTACAGTTTCGAGGTCTTGTGTGTCGTGTGTATAGCCGATCTGCCAGGGCATCTCCTCGAAGAGATCAAAGGTTTCTGTGATCTGAACTTTTTCTCGCGTATCCCCTAGCGAAATACCCCGAAACATCGCATCCTGGTAATCCCCGAGTATGGTTTCCCAAAATTGAATCTCCCGACTATAGTCTACATTTTCATCCAATGCATAATCTTCCGAGGTTGATTGGTCAGATTCCGAGGTGGTTCCACACCCCCAAAAGCCTAAGAGGAGAATGCATCCAAAAAAATAACAAAACTTGTAAATGAGTGGCATATTCAAGTGCTGGGAATTCGTTCGCGAATTCATGGATTATGTATCTGAACTAAGATACAAAATTCAAAAACAAATAGTGCAACTACAACTGTAAACGTCAGAATTCCCTAGCTACGGAGAAAAATAATCTTCCTTCTCCTTCCCGAATATAATTGTAATTTAAGCGGTAAACCAGGTTGTAAAAGGTAACAAAGTCCAATCCGATACCTACACCTCCCAGAAACTTATTTCCTAGTCGACTGTTACTCCATTCAGGGTAACGATTATGGATATAGCCGGCATCAGCATAGGTATTGATGTAAAGCGCCATGGGGATGGTAGAAAATTGCCGAGGAAGCCATTTAATCACTTTTTCGGTCTCGAAAAGGCGATATTTCAGCTCATTTTGAAAGATTCCATAATGCTGCCCATCAATTACATAAAGCTCATACCCCCTGACCAGATCAAAACGATAACCGAGGCCGACCATGTTGGCATAGGGTGTTTTTGAGGGGAATGCAGCCCTGAATCGTACGCCAGAATTAAAGAACCAACGTCCACCCAATGGAAAATAGTGGCGATATATACCGTATAAATAGGCTTGGTTGATGTCATCACTAGGTAAAACACCTCGCTTACTCGCCTGGAAGAGAAGGTGATACCCCCTCAAAGGATATTGACCTATGTCTTTTTTATTATAACTATAGGTATAGGTAAGCTGGAAATACCGTTGACGCGTGTCACTACCCTCCATGTAATTTGGGTTTATGGTAAGCACCGTGTCGGCTATGGTAGTATTAACCCAGCGGAAATCGAGTACGTGAAAGCCATAAAACTTACTACGATATGAGGGAGCGATATAAAAATAAAACCTACGTCGGGTGATTGACTCACTGGGCATAAAATCGAGCTTGTCGTCCCAGGTTCTTACCGCCAATGATTTGTTAGTGATATATGAGAGCCCTCCCGAAATTCCTACCTTCATGTTTTTATCTACATAAGGTATGGAGTAGGAAAGTTCATATTTGGGCAGAAAACCCAGTTCAATTAACAGGCGAAGCCTATCGTTATTCCCACTGATATTATTATGGGTAATATAGGCGCCGTAGGTAATACGACTCAGGTCCCGATTACGGTCATACCACCATTCGTTAAAATTTCGATCCGCCAATTCGAAGACCGGCAAGCCAAAAATATACCATCGTTCTTTCATTTGGAGGTAGAGGTCTACCTGCGAGGAGTCCTCAAGGAAGCGGCTTTCGTAATTGACCGTCACAAAGAGGTTGGTATTAACTACTTTTCGCCGATCCATCTCCATTCGGTCGGGGAGGTCTGCAATGCGTACGGTGTCACCTTCTCGGAGGGCTAATTCGCGAAGTATAATCCGGTCTTTGGTACGTTGATTACCTTCCAAGATTAACTTTCGTACAACCGTAGTACGTGTAGTATCGACGGTCGCAAGTACGGGAAAGCTTACGCCAAGTAATCCACCGACAAGTAGTATTAGACAATACTTTACCACATCTTTTGTCCGTCCGGAAATTTACCGGTTCCTCCCCTATCTAATTGTTGATTTCACTACCATTTAACTAACGCCGAAGCCCAGGTAAATCCACTTCCGAATGCAGCAAAACATAGCAGATCGCCCTTATTCACACGGCCTTGCTCCCAGGCTTCGGAGAGTGCGATCGGGATGGATGCAGCCGTGGTATTTCCATATTTTTGGATATTGTTCATCACCTTTTCTTCGGGCAACCCCAGTTTTTGGCGGATATATTCACTAATACGAATATTCGCTTGATGGGGTATTAAAAGGTGTATGTCATGCTCGGTTAGGCCATTGGCGTCTAATGCTTCACGAATCACTTCTTCGAAGCGAACTACCGCATGTTTAAACACAGCATTGCCGTTCATGAACACATTGAATCCTCCTTCGTCCACCATTTCTTTGGTAGCTGCACGCACGGGACGGCTTGCACCGGGATCTTTGATGTACAGGTCTTCGGCATATCGCCCATCCGCATGAAGATGCGTTGAGAGCACCCTGCTTTCAGGATCGTCGGTAGCTTCAACGACCACCGCTCCGGCACCATCGCCAAAAATGACGGCTACATTGCGACCGGCTGTACTTTTATCGATCCAAGTCGACTGAATTTCCGATCCGACCACCAAAGCTTTCCTATACATTCCGGTTTTAATAAACTGATCGGCAATGGAAAGGGCATACACAAAACCGGAACATTGTTGACGAATATCAATTACCGGTTTGGTCTCCATATTAAGTTCACGTTGCATTAAAAATGCACTTCCCGGAAAGAAATAATCCGGCGTAATGGTGGCATAAATGATGACATCGATTTCTTCCGGTGTTCGCCCAGCCCGCTCTAAAGCCATTCGACTCGCAGCGGCTCCCATACTGGCATTTGTGTCTTTTCCGTATTCAAAAAAACGTCTTTCTCTAATGCCGGTTCTTTCCCTTATCCATTCATCGGAGGTTTCCATCCATTGGGTGAGATCGTCATTGGTTATGATCTGTTCAGGTACGTAATGTCCTACTCCGGTAATCTTTGAAAATGACATATGATATTTATTCAAAACGGTGTGTTTCAGCTGATCCTCCTTCATTTAGCAGCGCAAAAATGCAATTAATTCTACACTTTCGCATATGATTTGTCACGATAGATCCAGGACAAAGCCAGGTATATTAACATAATGATGGGTACGGCGTTCCATTTAAACAAGAGTAATAGCACCAAAGAAGTTCCGATGAGGGTATAACGTTGTTCATTTCCCTTCCACTGAAATCCTTGAAATTTAAGGGCTAACAAAGGTAGTTGAGCGACAAGTAACCCTCCCAACACCAAGGACAAGCCCAACAGAAGCCAGGGATTTCCCAAAACCCAGGACGCAGCATCCCCGGTTAGGTGCGGGAACGAGGCAATTAAAAGAGCATTGGCCGGGGTGG
>JBAYRB010000146.1:0-6569 GCA_041676905.1 Spirosomataceae bacterium | reverse complement strand
GCTCCCACCGAAAGATGACCAAGTTCCTCATGTTTAATAACTTGGGCGGGCTTCCAAGTACTTGCTTTAATCACCTCTTTCAACGGCATACCTAAGGTCATGAATTTGGACATCACATTCAATTGGTCTTTCATGCCGGCGTTCATACTTCCTGAATGCAGATCGGTGCTGATAACGTCGGGGAATAGACCTGCTTTGACCGCTGGAATGGCTTGCGTATAGCGAAAACTCCCACCCCCATGACCCACATCATAAATGATACCTCTTTTACGGGCTTCTAAAACGAAGGGTTTAAGTTCTTTGCGAGCCGTATCGACGATGCCTTCTTTTGTATCTAACAGTTCCCCGTAAACGTGGGTGAAAATATCACCGGGACGCATCTTTTCCATGAGTAAGGTTTTCAACGGTAATCGTGGTTTACACCCGCCAAAATCCACCATCACAGGCTGGTTTAGAAGACGACCCGCCTCTACGGCTCTTTCCACCGCAATGAAACTCGGACTGTGGTAATGAGCCACCTTAATTCCCACGATATAGTCGCTGTACTTTCTAGCAGTATCAGCAGCTTTTTCCGGAATCATGTATTTGGTATCCTGTTGATACTCCGAATATTCGCTTCCTCTCATTCCTTCGTAGGCGATGTTGAGAAACGCTAAAACCCTTGTTTTGGAGCGATCGACGACATTCTTTTTAAAAACGGCAAAATTGTTCGCACCAGCACAACCCGCATCTACCACGGTCGTCACGCCAACACGAAAGGTGAAACCATCGGCTGGTAATGAACCAAAACCATAACTGAGCACTCCATCGTCTACCGTACCCGCAAAAACATGCGCATGCATGTCGATAATTCCCGGCGTGACTAGTAGTCCGGATACATCGATGGTTTGTTTAGCCATCGACGGTGATATACTTTTTGCAACAGCTGCAATTTTACCGTCTGCAATGGCCACATCCATTTTTTCATCGATATCATTCTTAGGGTCAATCAAATGCCCATTTTTTAATAGCATGTCATATACCTGAGCTTCGGCATGTGGGAGACATAGGGTAAATGTGAAAATTAGGATTAATAAACGTACCATCAGGTTCACTATTTGGCGTTATACAACAGCTTTTAATAATTCTTCACGGATACGACGGGCGACCGTTACTTCTTCGCCATCCTGGAGCATGAAAACGGTGATTCGAATGCTATTGGCTTCTTCCCAGGAAATGGTTTCGATAGATGGGTTACCTTCTCTTAATCGTGCTCCCATCTCTTCTCGGGTAAGACGTACCTGGGTAGGGTCCCAACCAATTTTAAGGGAAGGGGTATGATTGGCAATGGGTGGAAGTATATCTTCGGTTGATACCCCCTTGATGTTTTGTACGGCCCCCTTGATATGAGCGATTCTTTTCTCCCAAATTTGCCAGTCTTTTTTATGATCCCGGTTAACGTATAATTCTAGAGCGGCTAACATGCCAATGATTTCCTCTTTATTAACCTTGTGACCACGCCCTATTCCTGAACGAGGCGGGGCACTTAATCGAGCTGCCGCAATTAAATCTTTCCGCCCCATTAAGATACCTGCACTCTGTGGCCCTAACAGCGCTTTCCCACCTGAAATACAGACCAAATCATACCCCATTTCATTAAACTTCCACAGGTTTTCCACGGGAGGGACGTCAGCAGCAATATCAATCATGGTCGGAATGCCGTGCTTTTTCCCTAATAAAGCCCATTCTTTTGCATGTATTTTTCCTTCCGGGTCTTCTCGATTAAGAAACCAAAGCAGCGCCGTCTTTTCCGAAATCGCTTTGGATAGTTCTTCTTCAGTCTCAATCAACACAAACTTTACACCTGCATTGGCTAAGGCTCGGTGATACCCAGTAGCATGTGATTTTTGAAGTATGACCTCTGATTTAAGGCCGTTTTCCTCGAGGAAAGGCAGAAGTCCGACTTTTCTAGAATCATTTCCCGTAAGTACACCGGCCATACCTAATACTAAGGCAGACCAACACCCAGCGGTTACCATTGCTGCTTCAGCCTTACAAATTTGCGCGATACGTTCACCTACTTTATCCTGGACATCGTCCAGGAGGGCGTACTTTTGAGCCGAACTGTGGATGGCAGCCAAAACTTCAGGCGGCATGAGGGAAGCGGTCATGGATGTGTAATTCCCTGCTGCATTAATAAATGTCCGCAGACCTAGTTCAGCAAAATAATCTTTGAACGGTGGTGCCGATGGATGGGTATTCGTATTCACTGAGCCCATAACGGGTAGAGCAACCACACTTTTCAATACCTCTCTCCGTTTCATCGTCGACATAAGTTATGGACTATGTTATTTTTTGTTTTTGAAACGCTCGGGAATGATGAATTCGTAGCCTTCGGGAGGCCATGGACCGTTCGCTTGCGCCGTCGGCCGGGGGCTAGAGGGTAATATGGGTTCAATACCCTCGACGTTGTACTTGACATTCATATACGGAGTCGGGATAACCTTATGTCCGTCCAGAACTGAACGGATCCCCATATCGATCATGCCACTGGTGAGTAAAGTTCTCTCAACAGGACCTTGCGGTTTACCCGTTACCATGAATTTTTGAATATTCAGAGTCAAGTAACTAAAATGCGAGTAGGTAAAGTGATGGTCGAGTACAAATTCTGTAGAAACTACTTTTCCGTCGGCATGCGCTGCATAAGCCCATCCTTGATTTACCAATTCATCCAGCATCAAAATGGCTCCTTTCGTACCGTCATTATAGCGAATGATGATCGCACGGGGTTCTTTTACCAGGTCCCGCATATTACCAATGGCGCGATTCTTAATCCGATTACAGGCCGACTCCACCAATTCTTTCGAAATGACACCGGTATCAATCGCATTCCATACCGCTGGACCGGACATTCCCTGGACACTTGCTACTCCCGTCTCACCTCCTTTACGACGCTCCACCATACATTGTAAGATCTCCAAAACATGGAAACCATAAGCGTCGAGTGAAGCATAACCAATGGCAACAGCTTCTTTTATATCCGCACCCAGGGGGTGAACCAGCATCGGATCTCGCCAACAATAAGGTAGCGAAGATCCAGCCATCATGGGAACATTCAATTCCTCAGCGCGATCGTAAATCCATTTACTATCCAGCCAGCTGTAGGAGAGGTGTTTGTCAGTGAATAGGGGAACCGAGCGATTGGATGCGTCAAATACCCGGAAAATCTGTTCCAAATAGTTCATCCGTGGGTACATCTTCATCCCAAATCGGTTATAGGGATAATTACCGTGTTCGCCTATATAGATGACACCGTCCACCGCTAGTTTATCTCCACCTAAGGTCAGAGCGTCGGCAATCGTTGGGAAAATGGGTGTATTGTTCATTTTAGCAATACGAACCCCGGTATCGTCAGGACCAATTTGATCGATCCACATGGATGCAATTTCGATTTCAGGGGTTACCCGCCCTTCGTCGGTAGGGATCCCAGCAAACAATTTTGTTCCAATTACGTCGGCATGGGCGCTGTTCCTGTAAATGTTTGCAATAAATGCGACCCGCTTCTTCTTGGTTTCGGTTTTATTTGGAATACTGACGGAGTTCTTTTCAGCAGCGGAAATTAAAGGCCACACTCCGAAGCCCGCGGTAATTCCAGCTGTTTGCTTTAAAAAATCTCTTCTGGGACTTTTAGTCAGGTTGTTCATGGGTAATTTGTTAAGGGTTCTTTCAAAATCTACCATCCAGTTGCATAGCCATTCCGTCGGGGATCAGCTCCTCCTGATATCCAACCGGTCTCATAATCTATTGTCACACCCTGTGCACCACCTACCGTCATGGTCCAGTCGCCTAAACTCGTGTCAAGATTATAACCCATGGCTTTTAACTCTTCTAAAGTTTCTTGTGGAATGCGTGTTTCAATGATGATTTCCTTGGCAGGCACACTCCCCATTTCGTCTTTCCAACGAAACCGGGGTGCACTAATGGCGTCCTGGATGTTCATTCCAAAATCGATTACGTTCATGGCAACCTGAGGAACCGACTGCAGTATACCAAAACTCCCTGGAGAGCCGACGACCAAATGCGGCTTACCGTCTTTATGGAATTGCATCATCCCTCCAATACACCAGGAGACGCCCTTGCCCGGTACCGCCCCATTGGCAGCATTTTAATCCAGTGACATCCATTCCAAGGCATTATTAAAGGCCACGCCCGTATTCCCCGCTACATATCCTGAGCCGAAACCACCGCCCAAAGTTTGGGTAATCACAACGGCATTCCCCCATTTATCAACAGCCGATAAGCTAGTAGTTGCATATCGGTACCGATCGTCGAAATCAACCGATGGGGGGGCTATTTCAACTTTCGATTGCCTCTTTTTCTTGGCCATTCGGTCTTTGACAAGGGCTGCTACCTTTTTACGTTGAGCTTCAATGTATTCATCCGAAAGCAATCGTTCAACCGGCACCTTCACAAAAGCCGGGTCTCCAATGTATTTATCGCTGTCAATACGGGCCAAATTAATCGCTTCAAAAAGGTGGGCTAGGTATTCTACACTGTTGTGCCCCATCTTCTTTACATCGAAACCCTCCATAATGCGCAGGGTTTGTAACTGCTGTAGACCCATTCCGGGAGGAGGGTTATTGTATACGGTATAACCTCGGTATTGAATAGAAATTGGGTCCGACCATTGAACACGATCAGGAACCGATGCTAAATCTTCCAAGGTGATAAATCCGCCGTCGCGCTGAAATGCGGCCGCTATTTCCTTGGCAATATCCCCTTTGTAGAAAACATCTGCTCCTTCTATAGCGATCCTTCGCATGGTCTTCGCGAGGGGTTTATTCGCAAAAATGTCGCCAATTTGATAAGGAGATCCATCTTTTTTTAAGAATACTGCAGCGGCATCCGGGTGGGGTGCTACTCGTTTTACAATACCAGCCCACATCGCTTGATCATATTCTGTCACCGGGACGCCCTCCTCCAAATAGGTGATGGCACTTTCCAAAACTTTTGATAAGGGCATCGTGCCGTAGTCTTTTAAAGCCCGATCCCATCCTGCCAGATTTCCCGGTAAAGCCACGGTCCGAGGTCCGATTCCCTCTAATCGACCCCCATGCCCTGCACCATCATCAAACTTGGTTATATCCCGTACCTTAGCTGGGTCGAAGTTTTTGGGTGCCCATCCTCCAAAAATCAGGGATCGAGTTCGCTTCTCTTTAGCGGAATAAAAAAGCAGGTACCCCACGCCCCCGGTACCCGACATGAAAGGTTCAACGGCGTTTAGCGCTGCCGCCGCCGCAACAATGGCATCAATCGCATTCCCCCCCTCGGCAAGAATTTTTTGACCCGCAAGTGAGGCTAATGGGTGTGCCGTGGCAACCATCCCGTTTCTTCCCATAGCAGCAGGTCGGAGGTTCTCTTTGCTTGCCTGGGCAAAAAGACTCCCTGAAATAGCTAGGGTTACGAATAGCAAAACAAAAATCCTTTTCATCATATCCTCAGGGATTTATAATAACATTCACACCTAACCGAATTACACCGCATCCGTATTTCAACTTACTTAAGCTCAACAATCATCTCTATTTCAACAGGGATGTTCATGGGCAGGGAACCCATCCCAACAGCCGATCTCGCGTGTTTACCATTTTCCCCAAAAACTTCAACCATCAGATCGGAGAAGCCATTGATTACCTGAGGATGTTGGTCGAAATCAGGTGTGGCATTGACCATCCCCAAGACTTTCACCAGACGTTTGACCTTATTTAAGTCGCCAATATGGGATTTCAAGGCGCCCAATAAGGAAATACCCGTGAGTCGAGCAGCTTCTTTTCCCTGTGCGACATCCAGGTCAGCCCCTACTTTACCCTTCATATATTCCCCGTTTTCCAATACAGGTCCATGACCGGATAAAAACACAAGCTTTCCAACCGTTACAGCCGTTACAAAATTGGCAATGGGTTTGCCTGGAGGGCGAAGTGTTATTCCCAACTCGGTGAGACGTTTTTCGGGATCTGTTTTTTTCTGTGCCGTTGCTTCGTTACTGACCAATTGAAAAGTTAGGAAAAGTGCCGAAAAACAAACTAGAATTGTGGATTTCATAAGAATTATGGATTGTATTTGGTTGTCATCTTTTAGTAAATGTCCGCCGATGTGTTCAAAGGGGGATGTTAATCTTTCTATCCTAACTTAATTAATAGGGGAGGTTAGGGGACCTCCGTTTTGTCCGTCGGTCGGCCGCTCCAATAAGAGGATAGTACAGATGCTGTAAAGCCCATGATCGGGCCACAAACCGCAGAGGCAAGACCCACGGTTCCGATCTTTCCAATCACTTTAGCAATTCCCGAAACCATTCCGGCATTTTGCATACCGGTGGCAATGGCGATGGTACGACTATCACGTTCATTTAAACCGAGTAATCGCGAAGCCCAATAA
The DNA here is from genome assembly GCA_041676905.1 of Spirosomataceae bacterium. Lineage (GTDB taxonomy): Bacteria > Bacteroidota > Bacteroidia > Cytophagales > Spirosomataceae > Ravibacter. The sequence continues at coordinate 158 of JBAYRB010000146.1, read as the reverse complement.
CCGAAGAAGTAACCCAGTAGGTTATGCAGCAATACAGTAGCCATCAACAAAAATCCTATGTTGAGGATGCTTTCACGCCCCGCAGCGATGATGATGGCAACGATTAGGGCAATCCCCGCCATTGATACATAGGGCATGGCGTCCTGAAGCCACTGGGC
>JBAYRB010000145.1:0-6593 GCA_041676905.1 Spirosomataceae bacterium | reverse complement strand
TTGCCTCACAGCTGACCAGGACGATGAGCTTGGACTAGCTAACTATTTAGAAAAATCTGTCCAGTTTATAGGGGTTTAAGACACCATCTAAACAACACACTAACTGCCTGATTTACTTAGCTTTACAACAACCCCAAACTGCTTTCTTCAGGATTTTTACATTTTTTTTAGAGTTAGATGGAATAATTGGAATCTTAATACGACTAATAAGGCGAGACCATCGGTGTAAGGCCCTAAAAAACCCCCTCAAAACGCTGATGATTTTAGACTAGTTAACCTTTAATTTAGTAGTACCGCTCCTAAATCGTAGACTTATGAAGAACCTCAATATCTCAATTACCTAATATATTCAGTTCGATTCTGTAAGGAATTCATGGCTGTTGCAATATAGATGTTACAGTCGTGTGATTTCTTCGTACCTAACGTTTTTGGTTATACGTTTCCAAAAAGTCTCTCAAAAGTACTTAGGCGTAAGTAGACTTGGCATTATGAACAAAGTTCGGCTGGCAAGCCCACTACGTTAACCTATACTAAAAATGAAGTTTGGACATCTCAAACTATCAGGAATTATCATTAAAACAGGATTCAACACCCTACCCATGACTAGACTTACTTTTCTTTTTCTACTATTAGCGCTCCCATTCTCATGGGCGAATGCGCAGGGGTATGAAACCATCATTACTCATATAGGAGATAATAATCAATTAAATATTACGCAGTCAGGGACAGGCCATAAGGTTGACGTGTTGCAAAATAGTTCTAATAGCTCAGGTCTTCAAAATAATCCTATGGGCTTTGGTATACTCAATGTACCTCTTTCTAACCTAGCGGTTATTGAAGAACATGGAGATGACCATTCGGTTACGGTTCACCAGAACGGCGCTAGTACAGCAAAAGTATTTGTCGGTACAGAGTCGGTGCCTAACTCAGAAAATACAACAACCCTTCATCAAATGGGTGATGGCAACTTCGCTATTCAGAAAATTTTGGGTGCGGATGCGAATAATAACGAACTAGAGGTTGGCCAGTACGGTAACGACAATTTCTCCTGGCAATTTATTGATAATGGAAGTCACAATAAAGGAGAGGGAACACAAGCGGGGTCAAGTAACCTAATAAAGCAACTCATTGAAGGCTCATACAATGATCTTGAAATTTTACAAGTGGGCGATAACAATAAAGCCTACCAGTGGATTAGAGGGAGTGAGAGTGAGCTAAACGAAGTCTTATTCGAACAATTTGGGGATTACAATTATGCATCCTTAGTCATTACGGGCTCAGAAAATTCCTTCAAATCCAATCAGAGCGGAAATTCAAACCGTATTTCTGGTGATAAGTGGTTTAAGGGTAAAGCCGCAGGTCAAACGGGATCCGAAAACAACATACATGTTCTCCAAATGGGAGATGACAACGCGATGACGTTGAACCAAATTGGCTCTGAAAATTCTATAACCGGCATGAGCTCCTTTCAGGGAACTACACAGATGGGAAATGAAAATTTCCTAGAATTAAATCAGGTGGGTGAAGGAAACCTCACCAATGGTATTCAAATAGATCAGGGTAATACTGCAAATATTACCCAAACAGGGAATTTTCACCACTCACATTCGCTTCAAGTTGGTGCAAATAATTCCGCCCTAATCATCCAATCGAATAATTAACAAAACCCAAATAATTTTTTATCCATTTTTCAACTCTAATTTTAAAAAGAAAATGAAAAAAATCGTCCTCACAGGATTCGCCTTAATGGCAAGTGTTTGCTTGTTCGCCCAGTCGAATGAATCGACCCTTACTCAAACCGGTCCACGTAATGAAGCAGTTATTACTCAAATTGGCGAAGACAACAATTCAACTGTAACCCAGAATAGTAATAATCCATCAGGTCAGTATAATTATGTAACAGTTACACAAACTGGTGATGACAACAACTCTAATGTAGAACAAGATGGTAACCGCCACAACGCTGAAGTAGATCAAAATGGTGACAACAACGACGCTACAGTTTATCAAGAAGGTCGTGGAAATGATTCATATGTAGATCAAAATGGTGACAACAACGATGCGTCTGTTTCTCAAGATGGTCGTGACAATTATTCTGTTGTAAACCAAGATGATAATTGGAACTCGGCTTCTGTTTCTCAAGAAGGTAGAGGAAACGAATCAGTAATTAATCAAGAAGCGGGTGGGCTTTTAAATTATTTTGGAAATAACAACGCAACTGTTGTCCAAGATGGCGACTATAACGACGCATCTATTTCTCAAATAGGTAACTTGTTAAACGCTAACGACGCTTTAATCGTCCAACGAGGTGATGGAAACGATGCGTCAATTGATCAAGATGGTGATGAGGGTAGTTCCGCTAACGAGGCCAAAATCATCCAAAGAGGCGATGATAACGAATCAATTATTCACCAACTTTCCGGATTGCTTGGTGGAGGCCACGAAGCTTTGAATGTTCAAAGAGGAGACGGTAACTATTCCGATATCGATCAGCATGGCGCCAATCAGGAAGCAAAAGTCATTCAGATAGGTGATGGTAACAGCTCTACAGTAGAACAATCTTATGTAAACAACTCTGCAAAAGTTGTTCAAAGAGGAGACGGAAACCAATCTGAAATCGTTCAAGGAGGTACTAGCGGAGTTGAGTGGGTTTGGATCGTACCAGTACCGTATATTGATGGTGATAACATCGCTGAAGTTGAACAAGAAGGGGAAGGTAACATAAGTACAATTGATCAGTCGGGAGCTTGGTTTAGTGAAGCATATGTGACTCAAGATGGTATCGGCAACGAATCTACTATTACCCAAACCGGTAGCGGTAATTATGCGAATGTTGGTCAATTTAACGATGGCAACATAAGTATTATAACTCAGGACGGAACAAATAACTACGCTGACATTTACCAATCTGGAAATTAATTCGAGTGTAGTGCTCTCTTAATAGTTGGTTCAATGTCGTAATAACAACTATTAGCAATCAACAGCAGCGTATAGTGCATCTGAAATTAAATGGGTGCACTATGCCTGTTTATGAAGATTTAAGCTTTGCCCAACATCAGATTCATGAAAAAGACGTTTTGCTTCGGGAGTATTATCGTGTTCTTATGGGGAATAACAGGTGTGGTGGCAATCGGTCAAAAACAAATGGAAAAGAAAAATTCTACCGAAATCAATGAAAGTGTCGGCACGAAGGTTAAGCAAACCGGTAAAGACAATTTTGTCCATGTTACCCAATCTTCAGACTCCGCAGTTTCAAAACAAACCACGGTAATTAGAGATGGGCAAGGCAATGTAATCATTACAGAAAGAAGTTCCCCCTCTGGTGTACATCAGGTAGAAATCAAACAAAAAGGTCAAAACAACCGAGCAGTGGTAAACCAGACGGGTGGATCGGGAAATCGAGTGCAAATTCGTCAAGGTACTAAAAAAGACGAATAGCAATCAAACTGTGGTAAAATAAGAAAAGGTTACATTTAGCCACTTCAGAAACATGAAATTTAATACTACGGTCTACACCATCATATTGGTTGTCCTGAGTTTATCAACTTGGGCACAAAATAAAGACTTGGAATTGGATCCTAACAATGATCAGGATCTGGAGGCGGTAATCCGTCAAGATATACAGAAATTTTCCCCATTAAATGCCCCTACTGAAGGTGTAATTATTACGCAAAATGGAAATTTCAACCATTCCCGTGTAACCACACAAACCAGTGGGGTCCTGGTAAATATTGCCCAAAACGGCAATTTAAATAGTATCGAGTTAGGGCTCATCGGCCAGAATAGTGACATTTTATTAACCCAAACCGGCAACAACAATCTAATGAACCTGCCGAATGTGAGTGCAGACAATGTGAGTTTTACGGCTATTCAGCATAACAATTCAAATGTACTCGATATAAAGGGAGATCAAACCATCAGTTTACCCAACTTAAAAATTGAACAAAGTGGTGGGGCTACCCTTATGATCACCAGCCCATCCGATTTTGTAGGTATAGGTATTAACCCATGACAAAGGGAGTTCTAATCGGAATACTATTTTCTTTCACATTCGCGGGCTATGTTCGGGCGCAAGTCGACTTTCTCGAAGAAGAAAGTATTGTTCCTAACTTACACCCATTGGATGGGTCCGTACTTGACGAAGAAACTACGGTTTCTTTTATCATCGACAATACCAAAACCAAACTGGGAAGTGATTTCTATGAAGAGTTTTACAAAACTTGGATGACCCTTGTGCAAGATACTACGGCTGCACTTCCCCGGGAAGCGTTAGCAGAACAAGAAATTTCTATTGAAATAGAAGAACTACCCTACCCCGGTTTAACGGGAATCATAGGAATCAAGCTAGATCGGGAATTTATTTGGCAACAATTCATACAACTAAGAGGTGAAGCAAAAGAAATGCAAGCCTCCGGTGCTGCCCTCTTTCTCTTTCAATATTTAATCAATTACGAAGCTGTACGTCAAGAACTAAGTTCCGACGACCAATCGGGCACAGGCATATACTGAAATAATTACATATAAAATGAAAAAAACTGTACTTCTTTTCTTACTCTCTTTACCTATTATTACCTCCGGACAATCGATGGTTTACAAACCTCTGAATCCAGCTCTCGGAGGAGATACTTTTAATTATAACTGGCTCTTGTCCTCCGCCCAGGCGCAAGACAAAACCAAGGATCCTAATGCCCCCTCTAGTGCATCGAGTTTAAGGAATACTGACCCACTTCAGAATTTTGAATCGGCTATCAGTAGTCAGTTGTTAAACAGTTTGGCTAGAAATCTCTATGGCCGACAATTTGGGGAAGATGGTTTGCAGGAAGGCGTATATCAATTCGGAAATTTAACCGTGGATGTGAGGCCTGGTACAGAAGGGCTTATCATTCGAATAACGGATGGAAAAGGGGGGGAAACCATGTTAACGGTGCCCTATTTCTAAGAGATAAATAACCCTCCTCTCTTACTTTTTGCTAATGCTCATTTTTTAAATAGTAACATACAGTTTCTGAATTAATGCGAATTACTAATTTCATATTTACGCTACTGGTACTCTTCCTTATGAGTGGTTGTGGTCGTTATTTTCAACAGCCTGTTACGCAACAAAAAGCCAGGTTGGGTGAAGATACCCACTTCTCTTCAGAACTAAGGAGCCTGCCTGCACCCAATGAAAAATTGGTGGCTGCCGTTTACAAATTTCGAGATCAAACCGGGCAGTATAAACAGGTTGAAAGCGGTATCAGCTACTCTACCGCGGTTACACAAGGTGCGACCAATATACTTCTGAAAGCTCTTGAAGAAAGTAACTGGTTTGTTACCATTGAACGGGAAAACGTCAGTAATCTATTAAACGAACGGAAAATCATCCGTTCGAGTATGACGCAATTCCGTGGCGAAAATGAAGCACTACCTCCCCTTCTATTCGGTGGGATTATTCTGGAAGGGGGGATTATATCCTATGATGCCAATATCATTACAGGAGGAGCCGGGTTGCGGTATTTTGGAGCTGGTGGATCGACCCGTTATCGGCAAGATCGAGTAACCGTATATCTGCGGGCGGTCGCTACCAAAACCGGAAAAGTTCTTAAAACGGTTTATACCTCCAAAACGATTCTATCGCAAGCCGTGGACATTGGCTTATTTCGCTATGTTAAATTTAAGAGATTACTTGAAACCGAAACGGGTTATACCACTAATGAACCTTCTCAGTTAGCGGTAACCGAAGCCATCGAAAAATCGGTATATGCTTTGGTGGTGGAAGGTTTGCGCGATGGACTATGGATTGCCGGTGATAAAGTACCTGAAGAACAAATCCAAACCCTCATCAAAAACTACGAAGAAGAGTTAAACGAGGCACGGGAAACCGATGTATATAGGAAAAAAGACGATTATATCCGTCCTAAAGTATCGGTTTCACCTTATGCATCACTCCTTCGATACGAAGGTGACTATGGCCCACAACAATATACGGCAGGTGCCGGACTTTCCCTCCAGGCGGACTTAACTCCATATTTGAGCTTCCATGCTGACATTGCTTCCGGAAGACTGTCAGCACAGGAATACTATAAACAGGATATCACAACTACCTCCCTCAATCTCCAGTATAAAGTACTGCCGTTTCAGCGCATTACCCCCTTTTTCTCAGTGGGATACGGTGTGACGAATCGAGGAGAAAACTTATTTGATTTTTCCGGCAAAAAATTCGGAGGAATTAATTCTGGATTAGGAGTTGAGTACATGGTATCTCCTAAAATAGGTGTCTATGCTGCCGGACAATACACCTATTTCATCAACGACAAGCTGGACGATGTAGTCGCAGGAGGCTTTAACGACTCTTACTGGAAAGCCAGTGGCGGAATTAGATTCTATTTTGGCAACCAACACAAATAAGAACAGATTTTACCAACCTCTACAAAAGTTACATACCCGTGAAAATTAGTAGATTAAAATATTACCTATCTCAGTTCCTTATCGTCTCTCTTATGTTAGCAGGCGGTTGTATTGAAGAACAATTTATTGAACCGGAGGTATATGGATCTGTATCCGGTAAAGTACTTTCAGAAACTACAAAAGAACCCATTGCAGGTGCAATTGTG
>JBAYRB010000144.1:0-6593 GCA_041676905.1 Spirosomataceae bacterium | reverse complement strand
TTTCGATGTTATGTCGACCCAGCCTCTGGGGGAGGGAGAGCCTGTAAAGGTGCAGGGTACTGTGCTTGTACCGGGGTTGAGGTTAGGCTTTACCAGAGTATTAAATCGAAGATTCATGCTTGATTTTGGGGTACAAAAAACCCTAAATCCTCCCCGTAATAATCTTATCGGTCTACGTAAAGATAATTACCAACCGGGGGTAGGAAGCACGAACGTGACGCCCTGGCTCGACTATCTACAAGGATATTTTTCGTTTAAATTCATTTTCTAAAAACTATTTTTTGATCAGTCTCAAAATAGATTTGTTTTGAGATGTTTCTACTTCCACCAAGTAAACGCCGGAGCTGTAGCCTTTCAGATCGATGGGCATTTTTTGCAAAAAGCCATTCCCTACGATAGACCCGGTTTTCAGAGAGCGACCCTGTACATCTCTCACCGTAAAATTCACTGTTTCTCCCGTTTGATAGTGCAGGAAAAAGACATCGTCAGCCGACGGGTTGGGATATAAAAAGGGTTGGAAAATGGTGTCGATCATCACCGACCTCACCTCTGAATATGTAAAACTGCCGTCCGAATCTACCATTTTCAATCGGTAATAGACCACCGGACTGCCCGGATTGTAATCAGTATACCTAAAAGAACCGGTTTTGGACACTACCGGGTTGATGATAGCTAAGGGAGTGAAATTGCCCTTGTTCATCGCCTCGTTCCCAATCGCTTTTTGGATTTCATAATAACTAAAATTATTGGCTTCCGTGACCATCCATTCCAGAATTGCTTCGTCGTTCTCGCCTTTCATTGCGTTGAATGATGCCAGGTTCACAGGGAGGGGCGAGGAATTGAAGAGCGGACCGGAGGCTAGCCAAAACTCAGAAAAGCGACTGGTTGTGAATTCCAAATAATATCCGTTGGCATAAGGTACTTTTGTCACATCCGAGGGTTCGATATACTCCCAGTAACCACTGCTGGTATTGTCGGAAATATTTCCATTCTCTCCCAGTGATCCTGAATATTTGGAAATCCCCAAATCGATGACCGACTGTGGTTTAAGGCAGGACGAACAGCCGGTAGCGGTTCTTAGTACTTCCATTTCAGAATCAGGGAGGTAAAGACGCACTTTCATGCCGGGATTGAACTCCCGCATTTCGGGTTGAATCACAAAATTTCGATGGTGATAATAGGTGTTCTCGGCATTTCGTACCGTTCCATTGTGAACAAAGTACTTGGCATTTACCGGACCCGGATTCGGAGTACTATGGTTCGGATTCAGGGAAACCGCTACTCCGTCGCTTCCCATAAAATGGGTCCAAATAGCGTCATTCGACGCTATCGTATGACTGATTTCACTTCCGGCTCCGTTGGAACTGCTAATTTCTGCAAACTGATCGTAAATATGAATGTCGTCCAGGGCAACTCCCTCTCGGTTTACAGCCAGGTCTGAAACCATGACAAAACGAAGTCGGATAAACTCCTGTGACGGATGAGTGGGGACGGGTAGGGGAATGGTTGCTACATGCCAATGCGTATTACTCGCGATTGCCCAATGGGGGTTTCCCGAACTAGCTTTGTTATACCAGTTCGTACCCTCGTCCTTATTGCCTAACACCGACCATTCCACACCGTCGTAACTGTATTCAACCCAGGCGGCATCGCAAATAGTAGGCGTGGTGCAGTTTTCAATATCCAAGGCCAACATGAAACTGAGCATGGGCTTGGATATTCCACCGATATAAAAGCATGGAGAGTATAGGTAGGAATGTTCTTCTTCGTTATAGAATCCGGTTAGGTTTGTTTTCCAAGCGTTGACGCCACTTGCCGCGCGATTGATTCGAGTCGATGACGGTGTGCCAAATTCCCAAGAAGAGTTTTTGCCTTGTGTAAACCAATGGCCGTCTCCATTTTCAAAATCTTCTAAATAGGGGAATTGGGTAACTAATAAAGAATTTGACAGGGTGGTCGTCAATTCGTTATTGAGTTCATCGTGGTCTCCCTCGGCCGATACCCATACCCTGAGGTTGTAAATTTTGTAAGTGCTAAAGTCTCCAGGTGTAGAAAACGTATAATCAAGCTCACTATTTGGATCAATGCGTTCGATGTATTCGGTAACGATTGGGCGGGAGTCGATTTGATAAGAAACCGGTACATTAAAGACGGGATTCCCTACTGAGTTTTTAATTCTGACGGTAATAGAGGCTTGCTCGCCTAATTGGCAGCTCGTTGGCACCGGCGCCACGATTTCTTTCATAATCAAATCATTGTGAGCGACAGTAAGCTGGATATTATCAAAGGTAAATCCCTCAATACCTTTTGGACTAACGGCTGGATACATAGCCACTTGCGACCATCTAATTTGGGTACTACTACTGTATTGCTGTCCATGGCTGCGCAAAGCATCTGTAATAGAAAGGCTGGGACTTCTTTGGTAATCGCCATGCTCTCCCAATTCGGCAGATAAATCGAATAACTCTATCCAATCCTGTGTGTCGCTACCTCTTACCCAGACTTTATTTTGACCATAGGGTTGTTGTTTATGCGACAAATACCAGAAGGTCAGTCTTAGGTCGGCGTTGAGATCATAATTGTTCAGGTTATATGTAGCAATCAATTGATTTACGGTTGTATCTCGTGGGTAGCGATAAGCATCCATGGTTAATGCTCTTTGGTCGGAGAAGGCAAACCCTTTGTTGATATAGGAGCGTATACGTCCTCCCAGTTTATTACTCATAAAATCGAATCGTTCTGCCCCCGACAAACCGATTTTTTGACGGTAATATTCGATCACCGGCATGGACGCAAAATGATCTTCAATTGGTGTAGTTGGCGAAAGTTGACTCAACTCAATCGCGGGGTTAGGCGCGTGGGTAATTTCGGTGATCAATTTATTATTGGCCGGTATGGGGTCCCCCTCCACGTTTAAATTGACCTCGATGCGATAATCCCCGACTTCCGAAAAGTTGAACTTTGTATTAAATGAAATGATGGCTTCACCCATGGCAGCCAGGGATGGAATGTTGACTGGTTCGGTGATGGTCGGCAAGTTGTTAACCTTATAGGAGGCAAGCACCGTTTTTCCGGACGAAGCTTGGGCATATCTATTTTTTACTTTGAACTGAATCGTGGTTTGTTCGGATAGTGCAGTACTGGTCCATTTCCTTCCCGAAACCGGGGCAACTAATTCGATAACAGCGAGGTCGCCCTTGGAAATAGCTTCATTACAGGCTCCTGTATTGGGTCGTCTGGAAAGGGCGTTAGCTCGGCGACCTGGTTTACCATCCATAAGGGCGCGTACCGTTACCCAATAGGTGGAATCGGGCGATAGACCGGTGAAGTAGTAACTTGTGTGGCCGGAGGGAACCGTAACCACCGTTTTCATCTCATCCCCCTGAAGCATCATTACTTCGTATTCTGTGGCACCATTGACAGCCGTCCAATTCATTTTGATCAATCCTTCGCATTGCTGTGCACTCGGAATGCTAATCACCGGCTTTCCTAACACGGTGAATTCCTCACTTGTATACGTTTTTTGGTCTGCATTTCGAGTAATTCTAATTTTAGCACCATGTGTTCGTACCTGGCTGGGAATGTTCCAGAAATGGACATGAGTGTCGGTTTGCAGTGCTGCTTGTAGGGTCGACCAGGTCGATCCGTCAAAGAACTCGATCTTATAATCCGAATCTACGCCGTAGGACTCCCAGGCAATCTGGATTCTTTCCCCGGGCAAAAAGCGGTCCTCTTTGGCCGGCGAGGTAATGACTAAATCGTTCGGAATTAGATCATATACTAGAAAATATACTTGCGGACCCACCGGTACATGGTACCCTGATACCGTGATTGTTACGTTTCCAGGAGTGGGTTGATCGATGATGATTTGTTCGCTGTTATTTGTACGGTCTATCTTTGGGGTAGCGGGTAAGGTAACACTCGCTGCCGGGACAATCGAATTAACCAATGGCAAGTAGGTATTTCCCTGGTCAGTTACTGTTAAATCAAGGTCATTGACCAAGGCTTTAGACGCCATAACCGCTGCGGGGGGATCGACCCAATATAACAATACTTTGAGTTGCGCAGTATTCGCTGGAATTTCTAGTGATAGTTGGTGGGAATTACCCGTTGTTAGCGTTCCTGAGCTAAAATGCTCGTTCCTTAAAATGGCGGACGACCGGTAGAGGTTGAGTGCTCCGTGGCCGAAAGTATAGTCTGGCCCTTTATTTTCAAGATCTGTACTCCCGTTCAATATCAGTGCTTTAATGAGTCCAGCAGGGGGATCACCGGCCGAGGGATACTGCCTCTTATATTGTTCCATCAATAGGGCTGCTCCCCCTGTAACCGCCGGAGCAGCCATGCTGGTTCCCGATATGACCCCATAGTTATTTTCTCGTTGCAGCGACATAATCCTTACGCCCGGTGCTACTACGTCAGGGCGTAAACGACCGTCGGCTACTGGTCCTCGGCTCGACTGGTTGTTGATTCGGTTCAGGGAGTCGATATTGCCAACAACCAACGAATTTTTGGCAGTTTGGTAACCGGATAGGATGGTGCCATGACCATATACACCGGTAACCACTTGTCGATAAGGATTTTGTGAATAGTTAGCTAAACCACTATTTCCTGCAGCGAAAACGTGTAGTAAATCGGGTTTTTCGACCGATAAGTACTCCACAATCCAGGAAGTCAAGTCGTATTGTCGGAAGCTCTCGTCACCGGTAATGGTGTTCCCGTAGGAATTATTGGTTAGCCTCATCCCATATTCCTCATAATAAAGCAGACTATAGGCTAGGATATTGCTAAAATATTGCGACACGATCGTACTTTTGGGTGCATAGCCGGCAAGTTCTTCCCGCACGATGCCCCCTCCGGCCATGGTTCCCATGGTATGAAGACCATGCCCTTGCCCACCAGTACCGTCGAAACGATTAATCAAACGGCCAGCAAAATCGATATGCCGTAAGGGGTCTGTATCATCTCCAATTCCGATGACCACCCCCCGACCTTTCAGTCCGTCGGGGTAAAAACTGGAAGGAGAACGTAGGAAATTCGCCCGGGATCCGATCCCACTTTTGTAATTTTCAACAGTCAGGGGTGCCGGTTTTTCTTGAATGAATTCGACGTAGCACTTCTCTGCTACCTTGGCGATTTGAGGAATAGGAACACGAATCTCTAAGATGCCGAAATCGATGAACTCTTCGGATCGTGGGGTGATATTATCCGCTTTTAACCAGTTCCGTAGGCTATCGGCTGAAAAATAATTGGGAAACTTTATCCAAAGGTCAGCCATGCCATTGACCACCTTGGCATGGGGGAGGAGTTTTCCTTCCAGTAAGCGTGGAGCGACCTTCATTTCAGGCGTAATCTCCAAGAGCCCGGAAAAACCGTAGGGCGACAATGCCCCCAGTTCACTTTTTTGTTCGGAGATAAGGGCTACCCAAGCTTTGTTAGGAAGGTATCCCTGGACATAAATTCCCGCATCTTTTAGGTTTTCTATTTCAATTGTGGAGAGGGATTTGTTCAGCCGCAGTATGCTCAACATGGGTTCGGTACGCCTACTACCTGCCAATAGTCGTTGGGCTTGTTCGGGATGAATCCAAACGGAACTATCCGCTTTGATGATGCCATTCTTCAGATAGAGGTTGGAGTCATCCGAAGACTGACCAAAACCCGAATAGTTCAAGAATAGTAAAGCGATGACAAAGTAGCGCGTAAAAATTTTAACCATATACTGCTGTTAATAATTTTGCTTTTCGTGTAAAAATCGCATCAAATACGTTTCAAATCTTCTTTTGCCAAAATAATATGAAAAGAAAATAGGAAGTAAAAGTGTCAAATTACTGAATAGGAAAGCTTTGACTTAGGAGGTAAGCTCTAATTGCTTTTCATCCAGGGGATTAGTTTAATGGTTGTACCACTTGGTAAAAAAATATTAACGTTAAGTTTTTTGCACCTACCTCATCTTCACGGAGGTAATTTTTACCGATGGCTGTGCTTACTTGCGTGAAAAAGTTAAAGTACGATTGCTTAAATATAGTAAATAATTTGGATTATTAGGTTGGTAATTTTAAACAAATTGAGAATTGATTTTTGGAATTTCCAAAGGGAGTCTCAAGTCTAGGCGTATACGGGATTAGCGAATACAGGACGGAATTAGTTGCCGTAGAAAAATGTTTCACGAATAAGGTCACAGAAGGGCGTAGATGTTTATTACTTTAAATGTCGGAAAGGGGTCGTAAACTTTACTTGAATTAGGATGAAAAAAATTGGGTTCTTGTCATTTGGTCACTGGGCTGAGCATCCGTCTTATCAAACTCGGACAGCCAGTGATGCGCTGTTACAATCGATCGATTTGGCAGTAGCCGCGGAGGAAATCGGTATGGACGGCGCCTATTTTCGCGTGCATCATTTTGCTCGGCAATTGGGTTCACCATTTCCTATACTAGCGGCTATTGCAGCCAAGACACGTAAAATTGAAATTGGTACGGCAGTGATTGATATGCGCTATGAAAATCCGTATTACATGGTGGAAAATGCCGGTGCTGCCGATTTAATTTCGGAAGGTCGATTGCAGTTGGGGATCAGTCGGGGATCGCCCGAGCAGGTCA
>JBAYRB010000143.1:0-6599 GCA_041676905.1 Spirosomataceae bacterium | reverse complement strand
TGTCCCGAAGCTTCTTTTTCATATTCCGCACTACCCGTTCCCACTTTTATACGCACATCCACCGGGTCGAACCAGGTCGTCAGGCGTGGGTCAGCATTTTCTTTAAGATAGTCAATGATGGTCGAACAAGGTTTCCTTCTATAGAATTGCGATCGGTTGCTATTCGCAAGGGGGCCTCCGACCCATCCGTTGAAAGCATCGGTGCCTGGATGGGCAATAGCTGCGTTGTCGGCGTTGCTTTCAAAAATTGGAAACTGGGAGGGATTGGACAGAATTTGTTGTAAATCAGCCGCAATATCTAGGCTTTCACCTTTGAGCTCGTCCTTTTTCTCCGACAGGCGAAGGTAATATCGGACGCGAAGGGAGTTTGCAAACTTTCTCCATTTTTGCGCATTTCCTGCAAACAGAATATCGGCATCGGCGATATTGGAGAGCGTACCTAACCCCGCGAGTTGTTCATTGGCGTATTTCAATTCTTCGATAATACCTTTGAATACATCTTTTTGTGCATCGTATTCTGGTTTGAAGATTTGAGCACTACCTTCTAAGGCTTGCGAGTATGGTATGTCACCCCAGGCGGAAGTGTAAAAACCGAACCAAAACGCCCTTAAAATAGACGCAACACCCCGATAAAATCGCTTCGTTTCGTCAACACTTTCTCTCTCTGCGTTTGAAAGAAGGGTTTGACTGTCGGTCAAAGCTTTATAACTCGTGTATTCCAAAGGTTTCCACACGAAGCTATTGATTTCATATCCGATATAGTCCCTTTGGAAATATTGCATTGCTTCGGAGATTCCATGGTCGGAGGTATAACCATACGTATATTCACGAATATAGTAATTCGTAGTATAGGCAAGGGCGGATGACATTACATACTTAGCGTTAATTTCATCGGCTCCTTTTTGATCGGGATTTATATTTATTTCCGTTAAGTCATTACAGGCACTTAGGCTTAGGATAGCGACGACGGGTAATGTCAATTTTAATTTTCTTCTCATTTGTCTAATTACTTTTACAATGATAGACCGTGTAATTTCCTTTGTTCGGGGGCGAATTAAGGTGACCTGACTCATTTAGAAATCTAATTTCAGGGTGATACCACCGGAAGCTACCCAAGGACCTGCGCCACCAAAACGCTCAATTCCGCGACTTTGATAGGCGTGCTGACGACGCATGTAAGCCAATTCTGGATCGATTCCAATATTAGCTCCCGTCCATAGTATGATGTTACGGGCAAATACGGAGACCGAGGCACCGCGCATGCGGGCCTTCTCCACCAGGGTTTTAGGTAGATCGTAGGTTAAGGCCAATTCACGAAGTTTTACAAAAGAAGCATCATAGACAAAGCGGTTGGCAATAGCGATATCCCAGTATCCACCCCCGGGCTCATGTACTTCCCAGGTGTTGATGTAACGGGTTCCCGGACCGCCGAAATTCTCAATATAACCCCCTTGCCCATAGGCAATTACCCCGGGGAAAAAGGCGCCGTTATTGACTCCGTTATAGAGGAAACCACCGAGGTCTTCGTTACGGCCCCCGATCCAAACATTTCCGTCGCGATAAATTTCCGGATTCGACTTAATTTCGTTCACTAGACGATCCTGATCCCCTCCGAAAGAGTGGGCATTGAGAATACCGGTAAAAGTACTTGAATGGACCCCATTGTTATAGTCTTCTACAATTCCCGAACGAGCAAAACGTTGCATGGTGTTGGAATAGAAGTTCCCGCCTTGACGCCAGTCGATACTTGCCGATAAGCTAATGGATTTGTAGCGAACCGTATTTTGGAAACCCATCATAAAGTCATGCATGTAGTTTCCGATCTTTACCAACTGGGAATTGTCTTGCTGTAATTTACCATTGGAATTAAGCAAAGCCCAGCCAGCATAGGGACCTTCTTTCACCCGCAGCGCATCGTAGCCGTAGATATCGCCCAATTGTTCACCCACACGGGTGATCGCATTTGCTCCGTTTTCTTGCCAAAACAAGACCTGGTCTACGCCGTTGGTAAGTTCTTTCAATCTATTACGATCGCGTGTGAAATTGACCGTCGTATTCCATTCCCAGTTTCCAATGCGCAAGGGGGTGGCGTGAATGCCAATTTCTGTACCCCAGTTTTCGACGACACCGGCATTGATTTTAGCTGCACTGTAACCGCTCATTTGGGACACGTTTACATCCAATATCTGGTTGCGGTTATTCATTTGGTAGAAGGTGAAGTCGATTTTCAAGCGATTGGAAAATGCTGAAATGTCGAATCCGGCCTCGTATGACGTAGCGATTTCAGGCTTCAGTCGGGTATTGGGTAAGCTGGTGGGGTTGGTGTAATAGGTAAGGTTTCCCCATGTACCACGGTTTAATACATTGTGAATGGTATAAGGGTCGGTGTCCTTTCCTACTTGAGCCCATCCGCTTCTAAGTTTCAGCATGTTTACCCATTTCGGCATGTTTATGATTTCGTTCACCATAAGACTGGCTGATACTGAAGGATAGAAATAGGAGCGGACGTCGGCGGGAAGTGTGCTGGACCAATCGTTGCGCGCAGTGAAATCCAAATAAACTAAATCTCTGAAGCTTGTGCTGACTAAACCGTAAACACTATGGATTTCTTTATTACTTACGCTGGTACTGTAATTTAACCCCGCCCTTTCGATGTTGGATGCGGTATACAGTCCTGGAATGACCAGGTTGTCGCCCCCGATAAAACTAGATTCGCCGCGGTATTTCATAAGGTTTCCACCCACCGAAGGGGCGATGTAGAAATCACCGAATTCTTTCTTGTAGGAGAGAAGTACCTCGGCGTTGATTTCGCGAAGGCTGGATTTCGTAGAATTGTAGCCCCCTCTAGGACGGGTGCGACCACCGTAAAGCGACCAGGGACTTAGTTCTTCGCTGTTCTCGTAGGTGAAGTTTTCCGATAATCGAGAAGTGAGGGATAATGTTGGTAAAATATCCCAAGTCAAAGCGATATTCCCGATTCGACGATCTCGCCGGAAGGGCATGCGATGCTCGTAAGCTTCGAACCAAGGGTTGTTGAAACTTTTGTTTACGTTGCGTTGTAATTCCCCTTCAATTTCCCAGTAGTCGCGTAATTCATTTATGTCGACGTGGGGTGGGACTGTATTGATGTCGATGTAACTGAATAAACTACTCAGTTGGGTGAAAAAGTTATCGGAGTAGGAATTCTGAATGTTCAGATTCGTGGAAACCGTCAGGTTTTTGTTTAGATTATACCCGGCAGCGAGGTTCATCCCAATACGGTTGAGATCCATTCCGGGAGTGTTTCCTACTCCATTTAGGTGGTTTAAAGCGACCCTAAAGTGACCTTTCTCGTAATTTCCTCCAACGCTGATATCGCTTATGAGGCTATATCCGGTCTGGAAGAAGTTCTCTCGGTTATGAGGGTAAAATTTAAGTGGGCGAGCTTCGCCTTGCGTATTCCACTGAGGTACGACCGTACCTTCTTCAGGGCCATACCAATGTTGATAAGCGGATTCATCAAAGATACCCCTCTTACCCGTAGTAAAACGGTTTTGCATCTCGATAAACTGGTAGGGCACCGTGGCTGTATAGCCCGAATTAAAGGATATACCCAGACCTTTAGGCTCGGTAAGCCCTGTTTTGGTCGTAATTAGAATCACCCCATTCCCCGCTCTTGATCCGTAAAGTGCAGCAGCGCTAGGGCCTTTCAATACCGAAATACTTTCAATATTGGAGGAGCTGATATCCCTTAAGACATTGGGGTTACCTGATGGGACTCCGTCTACAATGACCAACGGCGCATCATTATTGGTTAGGGAATTTGTACCTCGAATGTAAACATGGGTTTCAGCATTCAATTCGGGGGAGGAGTTGTTGATTTGTAAACCGGTAACTTTTCCCTGTAAACCACCCAAGGGGTTTTCCTGGGGTACCCGATTTAATTCTTTTCCACCGACCTCACCCACAGCATAGCCTAGGGATCTTTTTTCTCTTTTTAAACCTAAAGCGGTGACTACCACTTCATTTAGCGACTTGGTGTCTTCTTCCAACTGGATATCAATCGTTTGTTGATTACCCACCAAAATCTCTCGACTGGTGAAACCAACATAGGAAAAAATTAAAATAGCATTTCGATCCGGTACGTCAATCTGGTAAAAACCTTGCGTGTTGGTAGACGTACCACGGGAAGTTCCTTTGATCATAATATTTACCCCCGGTAAAGGCTCTCCTTTACTGTCCGTGACGTTTCCTTTTACCGTTTGGTCGGGCACCATTAGGATCTGAAGGGGTGGCGGTAAATTGGATTCAGCTTTGTTCTTACGGATTATAATTCTATTGTCTTCCGCAGTGTAATTCAGAGACAGAGGTTCTAAGACCTGGTCAAGGATTTCGCCGAGTCTCATCCTCCGGGCACTGAAGGATACTTTGCGGGAAGATTGGATTACTTCCCGACTATAAATAAAATTTACGCCGGTCATGCGTTCCAGTTTGTCGACTACGTTTTCCAGTGTTTCATCTTTGAAGTGCACGGAAATAGTCTTGTTCAACTGACTTTGGGCCAGACTACTTTCCGCCCAACTAATGTTGAGCAGGGAAAAAACTAAAATCGTCTGAATCAGAGAGATTCTCATAATTCTTTGTATAACCTCACGGTTAAATAAAGGTAAGTCCATAACTTTGTTAAGTTTTGTTGGAAATTCGGAAAATGACAACAAAATGTTCCCTATAGCTCCACCATGAGCTGGGGAAAATCAGGCGGTGATGTTAGCGGCATCATCGCCTTTTTTATGGAAAGCATTTCATATTTGGGTCGGGGATCGGTTCATTGGGAGTGGGGTTAAGTGAAAATCTAACATCCGTTACCTTCAATAGTTACCTCAGATTCCTGTATGGAAAATGTTGCATCCATACCGGCGCAAATCAGTTCCAACTTTTTTAAGAAGGGTAAGTCTTCCAAATTTGCAGTAAGCGTACAGTTTCGAAAGCGTTCTTTATCGTAATGAATTTGAACGCCATACATATTTTCCAGCATGACGAAAATCTCAGGTGCGGGTACAAATTTGAGATCGAAACTGGGTTGTTGAGGTAAATGAGGAATCGCAACCGCTCCGGTTTCGGGAATCGACTTTAACAGTTTTTCGGTCGCTTTTTGCCAGGTTACTTCCTCGTTTTTTGTAAGAATGACGCGTTGTGATTCAAACCGAGTGTCGGCAATCGGTTGGTTTCCCGTGGCGGTATATACCTCCACCTTTCCGCTGACCACAGTTACCTTGGCATCATGCTCTTTATCGTAGGAGCGAACCGTAAAGCTAGTTCCCAATACCCGTGTGGTTAATGTGGAAGTATGCACGAAAAAGGGAATGTTCTCATTCTTAACAACTTCGAAAAAACCCTCGCCGTGAAGCTGAACGGAGCGTTTTTCGTGGTTATAGGCTGGGTCAACCCATAGTTGCGACCCACTGTTCAGTAAGACGGAGGATCCATCGGGTAAATTGATTAATAAGGGAAAATCGTTGTTGTTTTCAAAAGTTTCCCATGATTTTTCCGGAGCTGTTATGGACGACTGTGTAATGGGAGTAGGGGTCTGAAACGGTTCAATGAAATAGAGCCCCACCAAGCTTAGAATCACCATTGCTGCGGCATAATACCAGAACCGGGTCCACACACGAGGGCTCTGACGCTGGTGTAACTTCTGTTTTAGCGTCTCCAATTTTTCGGAAATTCGCTCTTCTGACCAGTTTTTCGGAGGTGCATTGACCAATAACCAGGTGGAGACTGCTTTGTAAAATAATTCGCTCTTATCTTCGTTCAACGCCAACCATTGCTTCCATTTCTTTTCCAGCACCGGGTCATTGGTTTGTAACCACTGGCGAAACTCCTCATTGTCGAGTAAATCTTGCACGGTTTTGAAATCCATCATATCGCTTCCGTTTTGCTGCTTTAACCCTCCTTTGAAGGAGGCTTTTTGAAATGTTACGGAAAGAGGATTTCTTTATACTCTAAAATGCGTTAAAAAATAGAGTAAACCCGAAAGAAGAAGTGCGGGAACTGCCCAACGCGCTCGTAGTTTCCGGAGGGCCTTCTGAATAAAATTAGCCACCGACTGCCTGTTGATACCCATCACATCGGCAATTTCAGGAAGGCTGAGGTTTTCGTAATAGCGAAGATATAAAGCCTCTTTTTCCCGTTTGGGAAGTTGGTCCAATTGGAGTTGGATTTGACGGCTTATCATGTCCAAGCTTTCTCTTTCAATCCATTCGGCTTCAATCGTATGGAAGTCAGAAAAGTTGGTTTGCCAGGCTAGATCTTCGTCTGAGTTCCTCGGCGGGTTTTGGCGATAGTGGTCGAATATTCTGTTTCGGAGTGATTTTAGAAGGTAGTTTTTCACTGACAGCGTAGGACCTATTTTATCCTTTCTATCCCATAAATGGAAGAAAAGATCTTGAATGCAGTCTTCTATCTCAGACTCGTCGAGTCCAAATTTCATACCATAGCGTAGCAAACTTCGGTAATGCATTTCTGCAATTTCCGAAAGAGCTTCTGCGTCACCAGTTCGGTAACGGTACCAAATTTGTTCTTCCTGCATCATGTAAATATCATGGAAGGGATGGTAAACT